>NZ_JBYRFX010001155.1:0-12939 GCF_057815775.1 Inquilinus sp. | reverse complement strand
CCCTGCCGCTGTCGCGCCCGATCCTGGCGACGGTCGCGGTGTTCGCCCTGGTCGCCAGCTGGAACAACTACATGCTGCCGCTGATCATGTTCAATTCGCCGGAGATGTATTCCTGGCCGCTGGGGATCATGAACTACCAAGGCGAATATTCGACCGAATGGAACAAGATCCTGGCCTTCGTCACCCTGACCCTGGCGCCGGCGATCGCCTTCTTCCTGCTGGCCCAGCGCCACATCGTCGCCGGTCTGGCCGGCGGCGCGGTGAAGGGGTAAGGCTCCCGGCCGCGATAGCGAAACCCTGCCATTCCGGCGCCATCCCGAACTGGCCGCTGGACAACGGTTTTGCCGAACCCCAGATATCGGTCTGCAAAAGCCGGCGACGGTAACGATCCGCTGTTGCAGGCCGTAGAGGTAGAGCACGGGCGTGCCGCAGCCATATCGGGCGCGGTCGGCCCGATGCGAGGATGGAGCCGCGCATGCCAGATTATCGCAAGACCGCCGAAGCCGTCGCCGCCTTGACCCCGGAACAATATCGCGTCACCCAGGAAAGCGGCACCGAGCGCCCGGGAACCGGCCCCCTCCTGGACAACAAGGAACCCGGCATCTACGTCGACATCGTCTCCGGCGAGCCGCTGTTCGCGTCGTCGGACAAGTTCGAATCCGGCTGCGGCTGGCCCAGCTTCACCAAGCCGATCGAGCCGGCCCATGTCGAGGAGCTGAAGGACTCCAGCTACGGCATGATCCGCATCGAGGTGCGGTCGAAGTTCGGTGACAGCCATCTCGGCCACGTCTTCCCCGACGGCCCGGTGGATCGCGGGGGATTGCGCTATTGCATCAACTCGGCCTCGCTCCGCTTCGTCCATCGAGACCAGATGGAGGCGCAGGGCTATGGGGCCTATCTCGACCAGGTGGAGGACATTCGATGACACAGGAACGCGCGGTTCTGGCCGGCGGCTGCTTCTGGGGCATGCAGGATCTCATCCGCCGCTATGACGGGGTGATCTCCACCCGCGTCGGCTATTCCGGCGGCGACGTGGCCAACGCCACCTATCGCAACCACGGCACCCATGCCGAAGCGATCGAGATCGTCTTCGACCCGGCGGTCATCCCCTATCGCCGGCTGCTGGAGTTTTTCTTCCAGATCCACGACCCGACGACGCTGAACCGCCAGGGCAACGATCGCGGCCTGAGCTATCGCTCGGCGATCTATTACACCAGCCCGGAGCAGAAGCGGGTGGCGGAAGACACCATCGCCGATGTCGACGCCTCGGGGCTGTGGCCGGGCAAGGCGGTGACCGAGGTCGCGCCGGTGGGGGATTTCTGGGAGGCCGAACCCGAGCACCAGGATTATCTGGAGCGCATCCCCAACGGCTACACCTGCCACTTCATCCGGCCGAACTGGGTGCTGCCGGTGCGGAAGCCGGCGGCGTCCGACGCCGCGGAGTAAAGCGGTCCGGCCTGTGCCGAAGGCGGCTGCAGGCTGACCGGTGAAGCATCAGGGACAGGGCATCGGCAGGCACGATGGCGTGCCCTGTCCCTGACGCGTGCCGGTGACGGTCGCCAGCATCCGCAGCCGGCTCAATTGCCCTCCAGGAGCAATTGGGCTTCCAGACGATTCAGGTCCCTATAATATCGCGTGTACACAGGAGAGCTGCGCGGGAGGCCGCGGAGTTCGTTGGCGGACAATCTCAGGATCAGCCTCTCCATCTGGGACGTGACCGACCTTGTGATTTCGAGCGCCTCGGCCTCCGGCACGTCACGGTTGCGGAGATCCAGGAACCGACTTTTAACAACGCCTTCCAGTATCTTGCGGAAGCCGGAGATCATTTTGGGGTCCGGATTCGGGACCGCCGGGCTTTGCAGATCGGAGAGGAGCCTGCCTGCTTCGGCCTCCAGGTCGTTCCGAAGTCTAGCCTGCTCTTCTTCGACGAACCTCCGCCCGGAAGCCTGGCCCGAAACGGGTGCCTGAGGCAGAGGCGCGCCCTTGCTGTCGACGTCGGCAATGCTCATCAGCACATCGATATGTTCCCTGAGGTCCTGGATGGCCTCGGCCCTCTGTTCATCCGGGCGGCGGAATATGGTGATGTTCCGCTCCTCCTTGAAAAACTCGAAGAGCTTGGTGTGCAGGTCCAGATTTTCGAGGCCTGTCCGCGGCGGCGGGGGCGCATCCGAAGATGCGGCGGTGTTTCCGGGCACTGTCGGGTCGACGATCTTGTCCAGTTTCGTCTCGATCTGTCGGCACATCGAGTCGACGACTTCCTTCAGCTCCGGGGCAGGGCCCTGGTTCCCGCTCAATGACAGGAACGTGCGGAGAAGCCCCTGCATCCTGATGTCGTCTTCATTCTTGACGTCGATCAGGTCGCTGCGAGGTTGCGGCCCAGGCACCGGCTGTGCGGTGACGGGTGCTCCTGACCTTGCGGACGGATCGTTTTCGTTTGCGCTGGGGTCGTAATAAAACGGCTCGATAATCCGATATTCTCTTTCGATATCGTCGAGCGCGCGCCTGATGCTTCTTTTTGCCTCGGCAATTTCGTAGAGGACATCTTGGCTTTCTTTCCAGCCGTCAAAAAATCTATCCATAATTTTGGAGTATTCAGCAACAATCTCCAGGACTTCGGCTCGGTTTTCATTGGGTCTAGATTTATCGATATTCGCCAGTTTGCTGGATAGATCGCGATTGAGTTGATTGTCAAAAATGTCCTTCAGTTCTTTTTCGAACCGAGCCGCCTCCAATGGATAGTCCGCCTGGAAGCCACTGACCTGCGTCTTGATCGCCTCTTTTTTGGCGGCCTGCCAGTTCGCGGCCAGTTCCACCCCGGTGGCAACAGGGTTCCGGTCCAGGCGCGAGCCCGTTGCCGACTGGAGGGCCTCCACGGCCCTGTTGTACCGGTCCTGCGCCATGGTCGTGACCTTTGCCATCCAGCCAAGGCCGAAGGATGTCAGCGCACTGTTTCCAGGCCGATCCGTCATCTGTTGCTCTCATCAGAAGTGTCAGAGGTCCGGTAGCCGGACACGACATTGCATTCATGACATTTAGGGCGAATGCTGCCGATATGCCGATGCAATGACGGCATGGGGCCATGCGCGGGCGGTGATCGGACGGGGCCGCGCCCGTTTGGCCAGCAAGCCATCATGTCGGGACCAGACGCGGCCGCGCCTACCCCGCCGGCTTGTAGGTCAGGAAGCGTGCCGTGCGGCGATAGCCGATGCGGGCATAGACCGGGGCGCCGGCATCGGTGGCGTGCAGGATGGTCCGGGTCAGCCCGGTCGCCTGATGCGCCGCCTGCAGGGCGTAGCGGACCACGGCCTCGCCATAGCCCTTGCGCTGCGCCGCCGGCCGGGTCGCCACCAATGCGAGATACAGCCGCCCCTTATGGGGCACGGCCGAGGCAGCGGAGACCGGGTGCCCATCCTCGTAGCCGAGAAAGCTGAAGGCCTCATTGGTCCACAAGCGCTGCCCCTTCAGCCCGGCGCGGCCCGATTCCAGCGGGAAGCCATAGCCTTCGGAGTTGATGTCGGCATAGGCCTGCAGCGCTGCCGCATCGGTCACGCGCCGGATCTTCAGCCTGGGATGGGGCGGTGCCTGCAGCGGCAGGATGTCGCCGGCCATCCCGGTGATCGGCAGGGCGAAGTCCAGCCCGGCCCGGGCGACGGCCGCGGTCAGCCTGCCATGGGCGGTGCCGGTCAGATACTCCTCGCAGATATAGATCAGCCCGGCCTTGGTCTTGCGCCGGACATAGCGTGCCGCGTCGTCGATGCGGGTCTGCAGCACCTCGGCGTCGGCGATCTGCTCGGTCAGGAACACCGCGTTCCAGAACGGGAACGGGCTGTCGGCCCAGCTCAGCGACAGGCCCGGCCCGTCGGTGGTGTCGGCGCCTGGGCGGTCGGCGACCAGCGCCTTCCAGACCGAGGCATAGTGCTCGAGCGATTCGACGGCTTCGGGGTGCGGCATGGTCGGCTCCGGCGATGGCGCCGCCCCGATCGATAGGGGCGGCAGGATCGCGGAAGCCTCGGATTTCAATGCTACGGGGCGATGTCGGGGATGAGCCGGTGCGTTACTGCGGTAATCACAAAAGACACTCAGACCGGCCGGTCGCCCAGGATGGTGGCGCGGTGCATCACCCGCCGGTGCGGCAGGTAGTCGGCCAGGGCGTAATGCTGGGTGCAGCGGTTGTCCCAGAAGGCGACGTCGCCCGGCTTCCAGCGCCAGCGCACGGTGAATTCCGGCTTGGCGACATGGTCGAACAGAAAGCGCAGCACCGCGTCGCTCTCCTTGGCCGAGAAGCCGACGATGCGGGTGGTGAAGCCTTCGTTGACGAACAGCCCCTTGCGGCCGGTCGCCGGGTGGGTGCGCACCACCGGGTGGATCACCGGCGGGTTCTTGTCGCGCGCGATCTGCCAGCGTTCGCGCTCCTCCGGCGCGGTGAAGCGCTCCGGCGGGAAGGACCGGGCGAAGTCGTGCAGCGCGGTCAGCCCGGTCAGGAAGGCCTGCCAGGCCGGCGCCAGGGCGTCGAAGGCGGCGCTGCTGCTGGACCAGCTGGTGTCGCCGCCCGACGGCGGCAGGTCACGCGCCGCCAGCACCGCGCCCATCGGCGGCGTCTCGATGAAGGTGACGTCGGTGTGCCAGTTGTCGTTGTCCGGCTGGTTGTCCGGATGGGTGTCCAGCACGATGATCTCGGGCACGTCGGCGACATGCGGATAGACCGGGTGGACATGCAGCGCGCCGAAGCGGGCGGCGAAGTCGCGATGCGCCGCCGGGGTCAGGTCCTGGCCCTCGAAGAACAGCACGTGATGCTGCAGCAGGGCGCGGTTGATGGCGGCGACATGGGCCTCGCCCTGCGGCTGGGCCAGGTCGACGCCGCGCACCAGGGCGCCGATCGTCGGGTTCAGCGGCTGGACGGACAGGATGGTCGACAGGCTGTCGGGCATGGCGGCGGTCCTCCCGATGGTTGAGGTCGTGTTGGTATCAGATCCGCCCGTGCCAGGGCGTCAGGCGGCGTTGCAGCAGGCGCAGCAGGGTTTCCATCGCGAAGGCGACGGCGGCGATCACCAGGATGCCCAGGATCACAACGTCGGTGACCAGGAATTGCGCCGCACTCTGGATCATGAAGCCCAGGCCGCTGGTGGCGGCCACCAGCTCGGCCGCCACCAGGGTCGACCAGCCGACGCCCAGGCCGATGCGCACCCCGGTCAGGATTTCCGGCAGCGCGTTCGGCAGGATGACGTGGCGCAGCAGCTGGGCCTTGGTGGCGCCCAGGGCACGGGCGGCGCGCAGCCGGTCAGGCGGCACCGCGCGCACCCCTGACGCGGTCGAGATCGCGATCGGGGCGAAGATGGCGAGGAAGATCACCAGCACCTTCGACGCCTCGCCGATGCCGCACCAGATGATGATCAGCGGCAGGTAGGACAGCGGCGGGATCGGCCGGTAGAACTCGATCAGCGGGTCGAGGATGCCGCGCGCCACCCGGCTGGTGCCGATGGCCAGGCCGACCGGCACCGCCACGACCAGGGCCAGCGCCAGGGCGGCGAACACCCGGCCCAGGCTCGCCGCCAGGTGCTGCATCAGCGTCGCATCGGCGAAGCCGGTGGTGGTGACGGTGACCAGCTTGTGCAGCACCGCCTGCGGCGTCGGCAGGAACAGCGGCGGGACGAGGCGGAGGTTGGAGACGAGCCCCCAGGCGAGCAGGAGGCACACCACCGTGGCCAGGCTGATCAGCCGCGTCCCGCGGCTCATTCTCTTGACGGGGGGCCGCTGCGGCACCACCCCCTTGCGAACGGGGTCGGACGCCGGCGGCTGGAGCACGAGATCGGACACTCAGGCCGCCTCGCGTTCGAAGATCTGGTCCATCACCCGCTCGCGCAGGGCGATGAAATCGGGGGCGGATTTGATCCGGCGGGCCGGTTCGCCGGCACAGTAGCGGCGGCCGAAATCCAGCGTCAGCTCCTCGACGATGCGGCCGGGCCGGGGCGACATCACCACCAGCCGGGTCGCCAGGAACAGCGCTTCCTCGATGCTGTGGGTGATCAGGAACAGGCTCTTGCCGGTGCGGTGCCACAGGTCCAGCAGCAGCTCCTGCATCCGCTCCCGCGTCATCGCGTCGAGCGCGCCCAGCGGTTCGTCCAGCAGCAGCACCTGCGGGTCTGCCGCGAGCGCCCGGGCCAGGCCGACACGCTGGCGCATGCCGCCCGACAGCTCCCACAGCCGCTGGTGCTCGAAGCCTTCCAGCCCGACCAGCCGCAGAATGCGCCGGGCCCGGTCGTCGCGCTCGGCCGGGGGGATCCCGCGCAGCCGCAGCGCAAAGCCGACATTGCCCAGCACGTCAAGCCAGGGGAACAGGGCGTCATCTTGGAAGACGACGCCCCGCTCCACCCCAGGTCCGGTCACACGAACGCCGCCAAGCGTAACCGTCCCTGCCTCGGGGGCCAGAAAACCTGCCATCAGGTTCAACAGCGTGGTCTTGCCGCATCCCGACTGGCCGAGGGCGACGACGAATTCGCCCGGCTCGATCGCGAGGGTGATTCTATCGAGCGCGCGGATGTCGCCATCCGCAGCGGGATAGGTCACGGAAACGGCATTCACAGCCAGAACCGACATGGCGAGCCTCTCTGCGCCCTGTCTTCTCAGTTCGTCACCGGTGCTGCGGCAACGAAACGGGCATCGACGTAGGGCGCGTAGTCGGTCAACGCCTGGTCGATTTTACCTTGTTCCTGCAAAAACGTCGCGGTCGCGGTGATCGCCTTGACCGTGCCGCCGCCCAGAAGGTTCGGGCCGGCCTGTTCCGCCGCCACCGGGAACACGCTGCCCTGCAGCAAAGCGGGGATTTCCTCCGCCTTCGCGCCGGTCAGCCGGGCGATCTTGGCGACGTCGTCCGAATTCGCGGTCCACGCCTTCGGATCGGCGCGGTAGGCCGCGTATTCCTTCAGCGTGACATCGGTGAAGGCCTGCACCACTTCGGGATGCGCCTCGATCAGGTCGCTGCGGGCGATCCAGGCGTCAAAGGTCGGGGCGCCCCAGCCCGCCACCTCGGTCGAGGTGACCAGCACCTTGCCGGTTTCCTTGGCCTTGCCCAGCGCCGGGTCCCAGACATAGGCGGCGTCGATGTCGCCGCGCTGCCAGGCGGCCGCGATCTCCGGCGGCCGCAGGTTCAGGATATGGACCGATTTCGGGTCGATGCCCCAATGCTTCAGCGCCGCCAGCAGGCTGTAATGCGTGGTCGAGACGAAGGGCACGGCGACGGTCTTGCCGAACAGGTCGGCCGGCTTGTCGATGCCGGCGCCGTTGCGCACCACCAGTGCCTCGGCGGCGCCGATCTCGGACGCGATCAGGATGGTGCGGATCGGCAGCTCCTGGCTGGCCGCCGCGGCCAGCGGGCTGGAGCCGACATAGCCGATCTGGATGCCGCCGGAGGCGATGGCGGCGATGACGTCGGCGCCGTTGTCGAATTTCCGCCAGGCGATGCTTTGGCCGGTGGCCTTCTCATACAGGCCGTCGACCTGGGCGACCTTCGAGGGCTCGACCGTGGTCTGGTAGCCGATGGTCAGGGTGTCGTCGGCGCGGGCGAAGTTGCTGAGGACGATGGTGGCGGCGCCGGCCAGCAGGGACCATCGGAGGATTTGGATAAGCATGGCAGTCCTTGGACGATAAAGGCGCGCTCACAGGCCGGTCGCGCAATGCGCGGATCAGACGGCCGGGGCACCGGATGAACGGGGAAAGACGGGATCAGACCGTGCGGCGACAGCGACCGGAAGGGCGGAACTGCGACATGGACATCGACTCCTCGAGACCACGAACCCGGTCGTGGCGCTTAGCGTTTGGTGACGCGGCGCAAGCTGCACGGAAAATTGCCGCGGGCGGTTCCGGATGGCACCGAACAGGACAGAGATTTTCACGGCTCGCTGGGTCAAGTCAACAGAATTAAACATCAACATACGTTGTTGGTGAATTAAAGAACATAGAAATTAAGTTATTAATGAAACCCTGATTCCCCTGTGGCCTCGCTCCGTCTATGGTCCGGCCATGCCCCAAGCCGCCAACCCCAAGCTGCCGATCGCCCTGCTCGCCGTGACCGGTCTCGACCGGCCGGTGGCGCTGCGCCGCAACGCCCGGGCGCGGCGGCTGTCGCTGCGGGTCGACCCGGCGCTGGGCGAGGTGGTGGTGGTGGCGCCGCTGCGGGTCTCGGCCCAGGTGATCGCCGATTTCGTCACCCGCCATGTGGAATGGGTGCGCCGCCGCCGCGCCGCCATGCCGGTGCGGACTCCCTTCGCGCCGGATGTCGAGATCCCGATCCTCGGCCTGCCGCATCGGATCGTGCATGACCCGGCGGCTAGCCGTGGTGCGCGACTCGCCCAGGGCGAGCTGCGGGTCGGCGGCCCGGCGGAGCATGTCGGTCCCCGCGCGCTGGCCTGGCTGAAGGCGGAGGCGCGGCGCCAGCTGCTGGTCCGCAGCCGGGCGGCGGCGCTGCAGCTCGGCGTCCATGTCGCCGCCGTGACCGTGCGCGACACCCGCAGCCGCTGGGGCAGCTGCGCCTCCAGTGGCCGCATCAGCTATTCCTGGCGCCTGCTGCTGGCGCCCGAAACCGTGCTCGACTACGTCGTGGCGCATGAGGTCGCGCATCTTGTCGAGATGAACCATTCGCCGCGATTCTGGGCGGTGGTCGACCGGCTGCACCCGGATGCCGATGGCTGCCGCGCCTGGCTGAAGGCCAAGGGGCAGGACCTGCATCTCTATGGCTGAGAGGTCTGTCGGGGCCGGGGGCGCGCAGCCCTCGATCATCATCGCCGTGGTGCTGACGCTGCTGACCGGCTTCGGCCCGATGTCGACGGATCTGTACCTGCCGTCGCTGCCGGCGCTGGTCACCGCCTTCGGCAGCGACATCGCCACCGTGCAGTTGACCCTCAGCGGCTTCCTGGTCGGCTTTGCCGTGGCGCAGCTGGTCTACGGCCCGTTGTCCGATCGCATCGGCCGGCGGCCGGCGATCCTGGCCGGCGTCACCATCTTCACCGCCGCCAGCATCGCCTGCGCCCTGGCGACTTCGATCGAGATGCTGATCCTGTGCCGCTTCCTGCAGGCGCTCGGGGCCTGCAGCGGCCCGGTGCTGGGCCGTGCGGTGGTGCGCGACCTGTACGGTCCCCAGCGGTCGGCCCGCATCCTGGCCTATATGTCGATGGCGATGGCGCTGGCCCCGGCGATCGGGCCGATGATCGGCGGGGTGCTGCAGCAGGCCTTCGGCTGGCAGGCGACGTTCTGGCTGCTGGTCGGCTTCGGCGCCCTGATGTTGGCCTCGGTGGCCGGCCTGCTGGCCGAGAGCAACCGGCACCGCGATCCGCTGGCGACCAGCCCGGCCCGGCTGGTGCGCAACTACGGCGCGCTGCTGCGCCACCGCCGCTATGTCGGCTACGTCCTGGTCGTCGCCTGCAGCTACAGCACGATCTTCGCCTTCATCTCCGGCTCGTCCTTCGTGCTGTCCGGCATGCTCGGCCTGTCGCCGCCGGCCTATGGCGCCTGCTTCGGCACGGTCTGCGTCGGTTATATCTGCGGCACCTTCGGCTCCGGCCGGCTGACGCTCAGGCTCGGCATCGACCGGATGATCGCGACCGGAACGGCGGTGATGCTGGCCGGCGCCGCCGTCATGGCCGGGCTGGCCGCGGCCGGCGTGTTCACCGTATGGGCGGTGGTCGGGCCGTTCTTCGTCGTGATGGCCGGCGTCGGCCTGACATTTCCCAACGCCATCGCCGGGGCGATCGGGCCGTTCCCGGCCATGGCCGGCACCGCCTCGGCCCTGATGGGCTTCACCCAGATGACGCTGGCGGCGCTGGTCGGCATCGCCATCGGCCATGCCACCGGCCTGGTCACCGGTGCGCTGCCGATGGCGCTGATGGTGCTGCTGACAGCGCTCGGCGCCCTGGCGGCGTTCCGGCTGCTGGTCAAGTCTTCGAGCGCACCGCCACCCGGAACGGCCTGATCTCGATGTTCCGCCACACCCCGCCGGTGACGTAGGGGTCGGCGGCGATAATGGCGTCCAGCGTTGCGCGGTCGGGCACCTCGTAGATGACGGTCGAGCCGATCATCCGGCCTTCATCGTCCAGGATCGCGCCGCCGGCGATGATCACGGCCTCCTCGGCCATCCGGCGGGCGCCGACGAGATGCGCCTCGCGCACCGCCTGGCGCCGGGCCGGGGCCTCGGCATCGGTGCCGTCCAGGACCGTCACAAGGAACTGCATCGCATCCTCCCCCGTATCGTCCGGCACCGATCATAGCGTCGTTCGGCCCGGTCGCAACCGGCCGGGCGATCTGCTAGGCAGGGGCAGGATATCCGGTTGGAGAGACGAGATGAAGGTCGACGGGCTGGCAGCGGTGGTCACCGGGGCGGGATCGGGCATGGGGGCGGACACCGCCCGGGCCCTGGCCGCCGCAGGCGCCAAGGTGGCGCTGCTCGACCTCAACCGCGACGCGGCGGAGGCGGTGGCGCGTGAGATCGGCGGCCTGGCCGTCGCCTGCGATGTCGGCGACGGCGACTCGATGGCGGCTGCGCTCGACCAGGCCCGCGCGGCGCATGGCACCGCCCGCATTGCCGTGGCCTGCGCCGGCATCGCCCCCGGCGCCCGGCTGCTCGGCCGCGACGGGCCGCACGACCCGGCCCTGTTCGAGAAGGTGATCCGCGTCAACCTGCTTGGCACCTTCCACCTGCTGCGCCTGTCGGCCGCGGCGATGGCGGCGGAGGAGCCGCTGCCGGAGAGCGCCAGCAGCTCCGGCGAGCGAGGCCTGATCATCGCCACCGCCTCGGTCGCGGCCTATGAGGGCCAGGTTGGCCAGGTCGCCTATTCCGCCTCCAAGGGCGGGGTGGTCGGGCTGACCCTGCCGGCGGCGCGCGAGCTGGCCAAGAGCGGCATCCGGGTGATGACCGTGGCGCCGGGGCTGATCGGCACGCCGATGATCGCGGCGATGCCGCAACAGGTGCAGGACAGCCTGATCGCCACCACGCTGTTCCCGCACCGCCTGGGCCGGCCGGACGAATTCGCCCAGCTGGTGCTGCACATCGCCGCCAACGAGATGCTGAACGGGTCGGTCATCCGCCTCGACGGCGCCGTCCGCCTGGCGCCGCGATGAACCCCGCCGACGACGACATCCCGGCCTTCGGCGCCCCGCCCTCGATCGAGGACCTGATCGTGCTGGCGGAGGAAGGGTTCGAGCGGGTGCCGGCGCGGCTGCGCGCCATGGTCCGCGGCGTTGCCATCCAGGTCGTCGACTTCCCGGATGACGAGACCCTGGCGGAGATGGAGATCGAAAGCCCGTTCGACCTGCTCGGCCTCTACACCGGCGTGCCGTTCGGCCAGAAGACCTTCGCCATCGCCACCCGGCCGGACATGATCTTCCTCTACCGCCGGCCGATCCTCGACTATTGGTGCGACACCGGCGAAGACCTCGGCCATGTCGTCCGCCACGTGCTGATCCACGAGATCGGCCACCATTTCGGCTTCTCCGACGACGATATGGAGGCGCTGGAGCTGGAGGCGGACGAGGGAGACCGTTGATAATGCTACTGGCGCGGCCGTCTGACGGCGGTTTCTGCGCTTCCGGTGCTCACGGACCCAAACGTCCGCTGCGCTCCGGTTCTCGAAACCACCGCCAGCCGACTCACGCCAGCGCATTCTCAATCGGTCTCCGCCCTTCGAAGGGTGTCCGAGCCCTTTTTGGGTTCGCCGAAGCCGCGGCTACCCCTCCAGCAGATGACCCAGGGCGCGCAGGGGCCGCAGGCGGTCGCAGACGATCTTGGTGATGGCCAGCATCGGCACCGCCAGGATGGCGCCGGGCACGCCCCACATCCAGTACCAGAAGATCAGGGCCAGGATTACCGCCACCGGGTTGATGGTGAAGCGGCGGGCCAGCACCATGGGCGTGAACCATTCGCCCTCGGCGACATGGATGCTGAGATACAGCGCCGCCGGCAGCACCGCCAGCCAGGCCGGCCCTTCGGCGATCAGCCCGACGCCCAGGAACAGCAGCACGCCGAAGATCGGGCCCAGGATCGGCACGAAGTTCAGGCAGAAGGCGACGACGCCCCACAGCACCGGCGCCGGCACGCCGCAGGCCCACATCACCAGGGCGGTGGCGGCGCCGACGATGGCGTTGATCACGGTCACGGTCAGCAGATAGGCCGACAGGTCGCGCTCGATCTGCTGCGAGATCGACACCGCCTCCCGCTTCTCCATGAAGTTCGGCAGGATCTCGACGAAGCGGCGCAGGAAGGTTTCGCCGAACACCAGCAGGTAGAACAGGATCAGCAGCGTCTCGAACAGATGCGAGGCGATGGTGCTGGTGCCGGCGAAGATCGTGCTGACGATGCCGGTCGGGTTCTCCAGCAGCGATCCGGCGTTGCCGAACCGCACGCCCATCTGTTCCAGCCGTTGCTGCAGGTTGTGCAGCGGGTCGGCCAGGAAGGCGAACTTCGCCTGGATCTCCGGCCATTCGGTCGACAGGTTGCCGGCCCAGGTCGCGGCCGGGCTGGTCAGCAGCGTGCCGATGCCGACGAAGATCGCCATCAGCACCAGGATCGCCGCCAGCGCGCCGATCGCCTTCGGCACCCGCACCCGCTCCAGCAGCCGGACCAGCGGCTGCAGCAGCAGCTTCAGCACCAGGGCCAGCACGACCGGCAGCACGATGTCGCGGGCGATCGACAGGCAGGCCAGCACCGCCACCAGGCACAGGATGCCGAGGAAGATCGTCTTGGGGTCTTCCGGCAGCGGCATCTCCGGCAGGTGGCCATTGTGGCTGTCGGGGCCCGAAGGCTCGGAAGGGGCGGCGAGGTCAATGCTCATCGGGCGATCCTGCGACGAAACCGGCGGCGGCGATACGGGCTAGCCCGCCAGGGCAGCCGCGGCTCTAACCCGCAGAACGGGCAGAAGTTCATCCTCGAACCACGGATGGCGCTTCAGCCAGCCG
>NZ_JBYRFX010001154.1:0-1536 GCF_057815775.1 Inquilinus sp. | reverse complement strand
CTGGTGGCAACCGGCCTGCCCTTCCTGCTGGCCGGCACCTACGCCGTCAGCGCCTACACCGGCATCTCGCGGCCGACCAAGGACCTCGATATCTTCTGCAAGGCCGGCGACAGCCCGCGCATCCTCGGCCATTTCCGCGACCTTGGGTACGCCATCGAGATCGAGGATGAGCGCTGGCTCGGCAAGGTGCACAAGGGCCAGCATTTCTTCGACGTGATCTACGCCTCCTCGAACGGCACCATGCCGGTGAACGAGCAGTGGTTCGACCACGCCCGGGAGATCGAGCTGTTCGGCACCAAAGTCCGGATCGTGGCCCCGACCGAGCTGATCTGGTCGAAGGCCTTCATCCAGATGCGCCACCGCTATGACGGCGCCGATGTCGCCCACGTCATCCTGAAGCAGCACGACCAGATCGATTGGCACCGGCTGCTCGGCTATCTCGAGCTGCATTGGGAGATGCTGCTGGTCCATCTCCTGAACTTCCGCTGGATCTACCCGACCGAGCGCGACCGGGTGCCGCGCTGGCTGATGGACGAACTGCTGGACCGGCTGCATCACCAGCTCGACCTGCCGCCGCCGCAGATGAAAATCTGCCGTGGCCGCATGCTGTCCCGCATCGACTACACCGCCGCAGTCGAGCAATGGGGCTTTGCCGATGTCGGCGGTGAAGGCGAATGGCGCGATGACTGACCACGAGACCCAGGCGAAGGCCCGGATGACGGTCGCCGCGATCGGCGACATCCACGTCAAGGACCAGTCCGACCCGTTGCGCGACCTGTTCGGCGAGATCTCGGCCAAGGCCGACGTGCTGGTGCTGTGCGGCGACCTGACCGACACCGGCACGGTCCGGCAGGCCGAACGGCTGGCGGAAGACCTGCGGGGCTGCGCCATCCCGGTGATCGGCGTGCTGGGCAACCACGATTATGAATGCGGCGAGATCGACGCAGTGAGATCGATCCTGACCGAAGGCGGGCTGCACCTGCTGGACGGCAGCGCGGTCGAAATCAACGGCGTCGGCTTCGTCGGGGTCAAGGGCTTCGCCGGCGGCTTCGGCAAGCGCATGCTCGGGTCGTTCGGGGAGCCGGAGACCAAGGATTTCGTCGCCGCCGCCGTCGGCGAGGCGATGCGGCTGGAGAATGCAATGCGCACGGTAAAGACGCAGCGCGCCATGGTGGTGCTGCATTACGCGCCGATCCGCGAGACCGTGGTCGGCGAGCCGGAGGAGATTTATCCGTTTCTCGGCACGTCGAGCTTGGCGGAAACCATCGATCGCTTCCCGGTAAAGGCTGTGGTGCACGGACACGCTCATCGCGGGACTTACGAAGGCAGGACGCCGGGCGGCGCGCCGGTCTACATTGTCGCAAGCCATATCGAGAAGCCGTCGGGGAAACCGTATGCGCTGTTGGATCTTTAGGCTGCGGTTGCAGCCTTGGCGTGCTATCAGCTGAGTGCCCACCAGCACGGGGCGCGGCGGTTATCCACACGCGGCACGCCTCGCGGCTTGTTGGCAACAACGGCTCGATCACGCGCCACTCG
>NZ_JBYRFX010001153.1:0-5234 GCF_057815775.1 Inquilinus sp. | reverse complement strand
TGGGAATTGCTCGGCGGCCGCGGCTTCCTGCAGCGGACCGATCAGCAGTTCCATTGGGAGAATGCGGGCTATTCAACTTTTGAGGATTTCCTTGCCGCCCTCGCCTCGCGCAAGCGCAAGGCCGTCCGCCGCGAACGCGCCGAAGCGCTCGAAAATAACATCAGCGTCGAGTGCCTGACCGGCGCGAACCTGACCGAAGCGGCGTGGGACGCCTTCTTCGGCTTCTACATGGACACCGGCTCGCGCAAATGGGGGCGGCCCTATCTGACCCGGCCGTTCTTCTCGCTGCTGGGCGAGCGGATGGCCGAGCGGGTGCTCCTGATCATGGCCCGCCGCGACGGGCGCTGGATCGCCGGCGCGCTGAACCTGATCGGCACCGACACGCTGTATGGCCGCAACTGGGGCAGCGACGGCCATGAGTATCCATTCCTGCATTTCGAGGCCTGCTACTACCAGGCGATCGACTTCGCCATCGCCCGCGGGCTGAAGCGGGTCGAGGCCGGCGCCCAGGGCGAACACAAGGTGATGCGCGGCTACCGCCCCGTGCGCACCTACAGCGCCCACTGGATCCGCGACCCCGGCTTCCGCCGCGCCGTGGCCGATTTCCTGGTGCGCGAGGCGCAGGCGGTCGAGGCCGGCATCGAAGACCTCGCCGAACACCTCCCGTTCCGGCAAGATTGCTAGGAGCCGCGTCCGGCGGCCGGCATCACACGCGGCGGTCCTCCTCTCGCGGGGGCGACGAACGCCGCAACGACCGGGGGAGAGAGACGATGAATCTCGACAAGCTCTTGGGTGCGTTGGCGCAGAGCGGCCTCGGCCGTGCCACGGGTGGCGGCGGGACGGCCGGCGGAATCAATATAGGCGGCATTCTCAGCCAGGTGCTGGGCGGCGGCGTGGGTGCGCCCCCGGCCGGCGGCGGTGGCCTGGGTGGCGGGCTCGGCGGCCTGCTGCAGAGCCTCGGCGGCGGCACGGCCGCATCCGGCGGGCTGGGCGGTCTCGGTGGCGGCCTGGGCGGCATCCTCAACAGCCTCGGCGGCGGCGGACAAAGCCAGAGCGGTGGTGGTCTGGGCGGAGGCCTTGGCGGCGGGTTGATGACGATCATCGCCGGCCTCGCCATGCAGGCGCTGCAGAATCGCGGCGGCGGGCTGTTGAGCAGCCTCGGCGATGCTCCGCCGGTTGTTGCCCCGCCGTCTTCGGCTTCGGATGAGACGGCCCCGGGCGCAGGCAGCGATGGCGGCTTTCTCAACATGGCCGATTCGGTCGGCGGGGCGCCGGCGGCGCATCTGATCGGGCAGGACACGGCCCATCGCATCATCCGCACCATGATCGCCGCGGCGGCAGCCGACGGCACCATCGATGACAGTGAGGCCGAGGCGATCCAGGGTCATCTCGGCGAGGAGGACGCGGCGGAGCGCGAATTCCTGGAGAACGAGATGCGCAACCCGGCGACGCCGGAGCAACTGGTGGCCGGCGTCAGCGGCCCGCAGGAGGCGGCGCAGATCTACACCGCGGCGCTGCTGACCGTGACCATGGACACGCCGGAGGAGAGCGGCTTCCTCAAGAAACTGGCTTTGGCACTGAAGCTGGACCCGCAGACCATCGCCTCGCTGCACCAGACGGTGAAGCAGGGCCAGTAGGGCTCGCTACCGCGGGTCGACCAAGTCCAGCTCACGAGCGAAGGCGGCGGCCTGGGCTGGCCAGCCGGGCAGGCGGGCCCGGGCGGCCAACCCGGACTCGCGCAGTTGCAGTCGCAGGGCGGGATCGGTCAGCAGCCGCCGCAGCGCGCCGGTCAGGGCGTCGATGTCGCCCGGCGGCACCAGCAGGCCGGCGCCCGGCGGCACCGTGTCCGGAATGGCGCCACCGGTGGTGCTGACGATCGGCAGGCCGCGGGCCGAGGCCTCGGCCAGGGCCATGCCGTAGCCTTCATGATGCGACGGCAGCACGAACAGATCGGCCCGGGCGTACTGCTGCAGCAGCGTCGCCTCGTCGATCTCGCCGATGAGGCGGATGCGGCCGGCCAGCCCGGCCTGCTCGATCGCAGCCTGCACCGCGGCGGCATGCGGCGCGTCGCGCTCCAGGCTGCCGGCGCAGACCAGGCGCCAGGGCAGGGTGGCCAGCCGTTGCAGCGCCGCCACCAGGTCCAGATAGCCCTTGCGCGGCGTCAGCGTCGCGACCGCCAGCAGCACCGGCGCGGCCTCGCCCGATCCTTGCGCCGGCGGGGTCGGGTCGGTGCCCGGCAGCACCACGCCGATGCGCTCCGCCTCGACGCCATAATCCTGCACGTCGCGCGCCGTGCCCGGACTGGTGACGATCACCCGCCGTGCCGTGGTCAGGGCCTGCCGCTCGCTCGTCTCCAGCGTCTGGCGCTGCGTCGGGCTCAGCCCGTTCTCGAACGCCAGCGGGTGGTGGATCAGCGCGACCAGGCGCAGCCGCCCGGCCTCGGCCGCCATCTGCTCCGGCAGCACGGCGAAGGCTAGCCCGTCGATCACGGTCAGCGTGCCGTCTGGCAGCGCGCGCAGCACCGATGCGGCGTGGGCCACCGTGGGCGCATCGGGGTAGGGAAAGGTGTCGCCCAGCCGGTGCAGCGTCACGCTGCGGCCCAGCCCGCGCAGGCCCTCGATGATGCGCTTGTTGTAGATGTAGCCGCCGGTGCGCCACTCCGGGTCGCCGGGCTGCAGGAACGCGATCGGGTCGCTCATCGTGCCAGCTTGCCCTCATAGGACGCCCAGGCGATGTGGGATTCGTGCAGGGTCACGGCCAGGCTCTCGATCGCGGCGGCGCCGGCCCCCAGCTCGCCCGATGCGATCCGCGCGGCGATGCGGTCGAAGATGGTGCGGGCCAGCACCTCAGTGGTGGTGTTCCAGCCGGCGAAGGCCGCTTCCTCATCCAGGTTGCGGTAGTTCAGCTCGGCCATCACATCCTTCAGCGCGACCGAGGCCAGGCCGATGTCGACGACGATGCCGTCCTCGTCCAGCTCGGGCCGGCGGAAGGCCAGGTCGACCACATAGGTGGCGCCGTGCAGCTTCTGCGCCGGGCCGAACACCGCGCCCTTGAAGCTGTGGGCGATCATGAAATGGTCGCGGACGGAAACCGTGTACATGCTCACTTATCCCTCGGGGTATCGGATGCGCTGGCACAGGGCGCCGGCGGGCGTGGCCGCCAGCCGGGCCAGCACCTCGGGCAATTCGTCGAAATCGCAGTCGCCGGTGAACAGCACGTCCAGCACCGGGTCGCGCAGCAGCTCCAGCGCCTTGGCCATGCGGCGGGCATAGTCCCAGCGCGGCCGCTGCGCCGTCGCCACCATGCCGACCTGGGACGACCGCAGGGTCAGGCGCCGGGAATGGAAGGCCTCGCCCAGCGGCACCGGCACCGGCGTATCGCCGTACCAGCTGGCCTCGACCACCGTCGCCTCGATGCCGGCCAGGCCCAGCGCGGTGGCCAGCCCGGCCGGGTTGCCGCTGGTGTGGATCACCAGATCCTGGTCACCCGGTGCTGCGGCCGGAGCGGCGAAACCGACGCCCAGCGCCGCGGCCACTGCCGCCCGGTCCGGGTCGGTGTCGACCAGTGTCACGGTGCAGCCGGGAATCCGGCCCAGCAGCCAGGCCGCCAGGCAGCCGACCACGCCGGCGCCGATCACCGCAACCCGGTCGCCCGGGCGGGGTGCGGCGTCCCAGACGACGTTCAGCGCCGTCTCCATATTCGCGGCCAGCACCGCGCGTTCGGGCGGCAGGCCGTCGGGCAGGGGCGTCACCGCGGTGGCCGGCACGACATAGCCGGTCTGGTGCGGGTACAGGCAGAATACGTCGCGGCCCAGCAGGGCCTCCGGCCCGGCCTCGACCCGGCCGACATTGATGTAGCCGTACTTCACCGGGCCCGGAAACAGGCCAGCCTGGAACGGCGCGCGCATTGCCTGGTGCTGGCTCACCGGCACCTTGCCCTGGAACACCAGCGCCTCGGTGCCGCGGCTGACGGCGCCAAAGCGGGCGCGCACGCGCACCTCGCCGGGCCCCGGTTCGGGCAGGGTTTCGGTGCCGATCCGGGCCAGGCCCGGCTTGAGGATCCAAACTGCGCTCGCGTCCATAATGCCCCTGGATAAGCCCCCGCGACGCGGCTGGCCAGAAGTCAGCGTGCGGCAATGGGTTACCATTGTCATGCAGGCTTACAGGGTGTGTGCCCGTGCCTCGACCTGGAGCCACCCGGGCCGCCGGCCGGCTTCGAGGAACAGGCCGGCCACGGCGGTCGCCAAGGCGAGCGCCGACTCGAAGCCTGCGCCCAGGCGCTCGGCATGCACCAGTCCGGCCAGGAACACGTCGCCCGCCCCGGTGGTATCGCGCGGCCGGACCGGCAGGGCCGGCAGGCGGACGATGCGGCCGGCGTCGCAGGCGACCAGGCCGCGGTCGCCCAGGGTGACGCAGGCGCGGCCGCGATCCCCCGACAGCCGGCGGGCGAGATGTTCGGCGGCCTCCTCGAGGGCGCCGCCGATCCGCTCGCGCGCCACCCAGGCGGACAGCACCTGCCGGTTGGTCAGCACCAGGCCGGCCCCGGCCGCCGTCTCGAAAGCCGCATTCCATCCCCAGCGCTCGATCTCCGGCAGTTCGAGATCGATCACCGAAGCGGCGCCGCGCTGTACCGCCCTGGCGAAGGCCGCGCCGACGGCACCGGGGTGGTAGAGATTGGCGATGACGACGTCGCCGGCCTCCGGGGCCACACCCCGGCCGATGCCGGCCAGCACCGCTTCGGGAATCGGGTCGACCAGGATCGCCTTCTCGCCGGTGGCGTCGACGATGATGATGGTGCTGCCCGTCGCCAGGCCGGGGACGATGGCGATCGCGCCGGCATCGAGCCCATCGGCCCCCAGCGAGTCCAGCAGCAGCCGGCCGGCCGCGTCGTCGCCGAGGACGGAGACGAGCGCGACAGGCTCGCGCCAGCCGGCCAGCGCCACGGCGACATTGCGCGGCGGCCCGCCTGCCGCTTCGCGCCTGGCGAGGATGAACGCCTTCTCGTCATGGCCGGGCAGGCGGTCGACCTCGACGATCCGGTCGAGCACCAGCGGCCCGAGGCAATGGATGGTGCCGGCGGTCACGAAACCATGGTCTCTCTCCACATCCGGCGTCTGGCATAAGCCGACGCATTGTCTCCGGCCAGAGGGTTCCGTAGCCTGGGGGCCTAATCGGGAGGATGCGCATGTTTCTCGGGATCGATCTCGGGACCTCGGGGGTCAAGGTGGTGCTGGT
>NZ_JBYRFX010001152.1:0-2445 GCF_057815775.1 Inquilinus sp. | reverse complement strand
GCGAGCCGGCCCTGCCGTTCCGCCTGTTCAACCGGTTCTTCGACCGGCTGACCTCGGTCTACACCGCCGGAGTGCGCTTCTTCCTGAAGCGGGTGGCGGTGGCGCTGCTGCTGTTCGCCGGCATGATCGGGGCCGCTGTCTATCTGTTCCAGACCGTCCCCGGCTCGCTGGTGCCGGAGGAGGACCAGGGCTACCTGATCGTCGCCGCCTTCCTGCCGCCCGCCGCGTCGCTGGAGCGGACCGAGAAGGCACTGGCGACGGCGACCGAGAATATCCTGAAGCATCCGGCGGTCAGCGAAGTCATCGACGTCCCCGGCTTCGACCTGCTGTCCGGCGCGCAGAAGACCTATGCCGGCATCGTCTTCGTGCCGCTGAAGGACTGGTCGGTGCGCGGCGACGCGGCGCTGGACGCCCGCAACCTGCCGGGGCCCTTCATGGGCATGAATGCCGGCATCAAGGATGCGATGGTGCTGGCCTTCAACCCGCCGCCGATCATGGGCATGAGCACGACGGGTGGCTTCGAAGGCTATGTCCAGGACCGCACCGGTGCCGGCTACCCGGCCCTGGCCGCGGCCACCCAGAAGCTGGTCGAGGCTGCGGCCAAGCGGCCGGACCTGGCCGGGGTGCGGTCGATGTTCAACATCGCCATCCCGCAATACAAGCTGGACGTCGACCGGGAGAAGGCGCGGGCGCTGGGCGTGCCGATCGCCTCGATCTTCGATGCGATGCAGGCCACCTTCGGCAGCCTCTACGTCAACGACTTCACCCTCTACGGCCGCAACTACCGGGTCAGCCTGGCGTCGGAGGGCAGCTTCCGGCAGCGGCCGGAGGATCTGAAGCAGGTCTTCGTCCGCGCCGACAGCGGCGCGATGATCCCGATCGACGCGCTGGTGACGTCCCGCCGCGTCACCGGCCCGGACCAGGTCGAACGCTTCAACATCTTCCCGGCGGCGAAGATCATGGGCGGCCCGGCCAAGGGCTTCTCTTCCGGCCAGGCGATCGCGGCGATGGAGCAGCTGGCCAAGGAGGTGCTGCCCCAGGGCTATGCGCTGGCCTGGACCGGCTCGGCCTTCCAGGAACAGTCGACCGGCGGCAGCGGCAACCAGGCGCTGCTGTTCGGCCTGGTCATGGTGTTCCTGATCCTGGCGGCGCAGTACGAACGCTGGTCGCTGCCGCTCGCCGTGCTGACCGCCGTGCCCTTCGCCCTGTTCGGCGCGCTGCTGGCGGTGTGGCTGCGCGGGCTGGAGAACGACGTCTACTTCCAGATCGGCCTGGTCACGCTGATCGGCCTCGCCGCGAAGAACGCGATCCTGATCGTCGAATTCGCGGTGCTGAAGCGCGAGGAGGGCATGAGCGCGGCCGAGGCGGCGCTGGAGGCGGCCAAGCTGCGCTTCCGGCCGATCGTCATGACCTCGCTGGCCTTCATCCTGGGCTGCGTGCCGCTGGCGATCGCCGGCGGTGCCGGCTCGGCCAGCCGCCACTCGATCGGCACCGGCGTGATCGGCGGCATGCTCGCCGCCACGCTGGTCGCCACCTTCTTCATCCCGCTGTTCTACCGGCTGATCGCCTGGCGCGATCGCCCGAAGCAGCCGGATACGGAAGCGGTGCCCGCCTTCCCCCAGGCGGAGCATCCGTGAGACGGGGCTGCCCAACAGCCCCGTCTCGGTCCCGGTCGTCATCGCTGCCCCTCGACGATCGGGACTCCTAGCCGGACGGGGCGCGGACCGCAACCGCGCCCCGTCCACCCCTCCCGCAAGGGCAGGGGGAGAGTGGAAGATGGTCGCCCGTCCCCCGAGGGCTCCCGGATAATACTGGTCTGAAGCTGGACGCCTGGGCAGAATCGTGTTCTGCTTTTGTTCATGACCCAAGCCCCACTCGATCCCGCAACCGCCCCCGCCGGCACCACAAGCCTCGGCGGCGAGACGCATGAGCGGGATTGGGCAGAGTTGGAGCTGGAGGCGCTGCACGATCTGGCGCGGATCGGCAATTCCATCTCCGAACAGCTGAACCAGGGGTACAAGGCCACCGCCGCCGCCCTGCCCGCCGGATCCCCCGCACGGGTCAAGGCCGACCGCGAGGTCGCGCTGGCCTTCATGCGCCTTTCCCGCGCCGTGCGCGTGACCATGGCGATGTTCGGTCGGGTGCGGCAGGCCCGCGAGGCCCTGGCCGCCGGCACGGCGTCGCCGGCCGGGCCGGCGACGCCGCCCACCGGGGCATCGCAACGCGCCGTCGAGGCGATGGTCCGGGCGCTTGAGGCCACGACGCTCGATCTCGACGCCGGGTGCGACGATTTCGACGACGACGATCTGGACGATGAAGAGGACCTCTTCGACGATCTGTATGACGGGCCGGACACGGCCGATCGCTCGGATCGCCCGGACCGGGAAAGCCTGACCGAACTCGCGGATTTCGGCTTCTCGCTCGACCATTGCCGGCCCGGCGAGG
>NZ_JBYRFX010001151.1:0-7368 GCF_057815775.1 Inquilinus sp. | reverse complement strand
TGGTTGTACATGGTGGAGTTGGTGGCGACCTTGATGCAGGGCGCCGGTTTGAAGCCGGAGACCGAGCCGCGGCCGGTGGTGAAGCACACGATCTGCGCCCCGCCCGCCACCTGGCCGGTGGCCGAGGCCGGGTCGTAGCCGGGCGTGTCCATGAACACGAAGCCCTTGGCCGTCATCTGCTCGGCGTATTTGTAGACCTCGACCAGGTTGGTGGTGCCGCCCTTGGCCGCGGCGCCCAGCGACTTCTCCAGGATCGTGGTCAGGCCGCCGCGCTTGTTGCCCGGCGACGGGTTGTTGTTCATCTCGCCGCCGTTGCGGGCGGTGTAGCCTTCCCACCACTTGATCCGGGCGACCAGCTTCTCACCGACCTGGCGGTTGACGGCGCGCCGGGTCAGCAGATGCTCGGCGCCATAGATCTCCGGCGTCTCCGACAGCACGGCGCTGCCGCCATGGCGGACCAGGAGGTCGACCGCGGCGCCCAGCGCCGGGTTGGCCGAGATGCCGGAATAGCCGTCGGAGCCGCCGCATTGCAGCGCCACCATCAGCTCGCTGACCGGCACGGTCTCGCGCCGGGCCTTATCGGCCTCCGGCAGCATCTCCATCACCCTGGCGATGCAATGGTCGACCGTCTTGCGGGTGCCGCCCAGATTCTGGATGTTCATGGTCTGGAACAGCGGACCGCGCTCGACCTGGTAGGCCTCGAGCAGGAAGTCGATCTGGTTGACCTCGCAGCCCAGCCCGATCATCAGCACGCCGGCGAAGTTCGGGTTGCGGGCATAGCCCCACAGGGTGCGCTGCAGGTTGTCGTAGCCTTCGCCCGAATCCGCCATGCCGCAGCCGGTGGAATGGGTGATCGCGACCACGCCGTCGACATGCGGGAACTGGTCGAGGACGCCGGAATTCTCGAAATGTGCGGCGATCATCCGGCTGGTGGTGGCCGAGCAATTCACCGACGACAGGATGCCGATGTAGTTGCGGGTGCCGACCTTGCCGTTGGCACGGCGGAAGCCCTGGAACGTCGCCCGCTCCGCCTCCGGCACCATCTCGGTCGGCTTGGCGTCCTCGCAGAAGGCGTAGTCGCGCTCGAAATCGCCCATCGCGCAATTCTGCACATGGACATGCTCACCGGTGCCGATCGCCTCGGTGGCGAAGCCGATGATCTGATTGTAGCGCCGGATCGGCTCACCCGCCGCGATCGGCCGGGTCGCCATCTTGTGCCCGGCCGGGATGTGACCGGCGGTGGTCACCCCCTCTTCCGGAATCGGGGTGCCCGGCGTGATGTCGGCGCGGGCGAGGACGACGTTGTCGTCGCGGTTGAGGCGGATGAAGAGGCTCGGGCTGGGCATCGGTTTCGCGCGGGTTCTTGTGCTTGCCTGGCAGATCTTGGGCGGCTTCACTTTACGTCGGACTTTTGGCTGGCGCCATCCTTCTGACGAGGCTGGGCCATGCCCGATCCGGGGGCCTGACTCCGGCGTGACGCATTAAGTGTGATGATTGACGGAGCCAAATGATCGGCGCAACATCCGGTTGTGAAATATGTCGGACGAGATTGAATCGTTCGCTGGGCGCAATGCCCGTCCCCAGGGAGGACCCGAATGCTGCTTCACCGATTTGCCGCAGTTGCCGCGGCGGTGCTTCTGTCCGCAACGGCCCTGACTGCCCCCGCCGTCGCTGCGCCGAAGACCGTCGCCGGCCCCGGCGCCCTGCCCCAGTGCTTCGCGCCCTGGGACAAGGACACCAAGTACATGAAGTGGGACGCCCATCCGGGGCCGTTCCGCATCGCCCTGGTCAACGGCTTCGTCGGCAACATCTGGCGTATCCAGATGATCCAGACCGCCAAGGCCTTCGCCGCCCTGCCGGATGTCGCCAAGGACCTCAAGGAGTTCAAGGTCATCTCCACCGGCAACGACGCGGCGGCGCAGCTGGGGGCGATCGAGGATTTCATCAACCAGGGCTATGACGCCATCGTGGTCGATGCGGTCAGCACCACCGGCTTCGACCGGGTGATCAAGCTGGCCAACCGCAAGAACGTCATCCTGGTGCCGTTCGACAACACGCTCGACACGACCGATGTCATGCAGGTCAACGAGAGTCAGTCGGCCATGGGCGAGATGTCGGCCAAGTTCCTGATCGACACCGTGCCGAATGGCGGCAAGATCCTGGAGGTGCGCGGCGTGCCGGGCAATTCGGTCGACCGCGACCGGCATGACGGCTTCCAGACCACGATGAAGGCCTCCGGCAAGCCCTATGACATCGTCGAGGTCGTCGGCAACTGGGCGCCGGGCGATTCGCAGAAGGCGACGGCCGACGCGCTGGCCGTGCAGGGCCATTTCGACGGCATCTTCACCCAGGGCGGGTCGAACGGCACGGTGCAGGCGCTGATCGACGCCAAGCATCCCTTCGTGCCGATGGCCGGCGAGGGCGAGAACATCTTCCGGCAGCAGATCGCCCAGTACAAGGACCAGGGGCTGAAGGGCCTGTCCTACGGCCAGTCGCCGGCCCTGGTCGCCATCGCGATGAAAGCGGCGATTTCCGCGCTGAAGGGCGAGACGATGCCGCAGATGGTGTCGATCCCGATCCCGGTGGCGGATTACAAGACGCTGAAGGATGGCGAGAACTACTGGTCGAACCTGACGGTCGACTTCTTCGCCCCGAACGCGTTCGAACCCTGCGGCATCACCTTCACGGCGCCGCAGATCATGGCCCAGAACGCCGACAACAAGTAAGACGCCGAAGGCCGGGCCGGACGGATGAGTGCAGCCGACACGCCGCCGCTGGTGCAGCTGACCGGGGTCAGCAAGCACTATGGCGGCGTGCACGCCCTGCGCGAGGTCGATTTCGCGGCCCGGCCCGGCTCGATCCACGGCGTGCTGGGCGAGAACGGTGCCGGCAAGAGCACGCTGATCAAGATCATGTCCGGCGTGGTGCAGCCCAGCGCCGGCGAGATGTGCGTCGATGGCCGCCCGGTCAGCTTCGCCTCGCCCCAGGCGGCGAATGCGGCCGGCGTGGTCTGCGTGTTCCAGGAATTGTCGCTGATGCCGGATCTGTCGGTCGCCGACAACATCTGCATCACCCGGCCGCCCACGCGGTTCGGCCTGATCGACCAGCGGGCCCAGCGGCGGCGGGCGGAAGAGCTGCTGGCCCGCATCGGCTGCGCCGACATCGACCCGCGCATGCCGGTCAAGGCCCTGCCCCTGTCGCGGCGGCAGATGGTCGAGATCGCCAAGGCGCTGGGGCGCGACCCGCGCCTGCTGATCCTGGACGAGGCGACATCGGCCTTGACCGCGGCGGATGTCGAGAAGGTCTACACCCTGCTGCACCAGCTGCGGCGCGACGGGCTGGGCATCCTCTATATTTCCCACCGCATGCCGGAGATCAAGGCGCTGTGCGACACCTGCTCGGTGTTCCGCAACGGCCGGCATATCGACACCTTCCCGGCCGAAGCCCGCACCAATGACGAGGTGGTGCACATGCTGATCGGCCGTGAGATCCACACCGTCTATCCGCCGAAGCCCGTCAAGACCGTGGCGCCGGTGCCGGTGCTGGAAACCCGCGGCCTGCGCTGGACCGACCGGCTGGCCGACATCTCGCTGACCGTCGGCCGCGGCGAGATCGTCGGGCTGGGCGGACTGGACGGCCAGGGCCAGCGCGACCTGCTGCTGGCGCTGTTCGGTGTGCTGCGCGGCGTCGAAGGCGACATCCTGATCGACGGCAAGCCCTGCCGGATCGACAGCCCCCGCGGCGCCAAGCGCGCCGGCATCGGCATGGCGCTGATCCCGGAGGACCGCAAGACCGAAGGCCTGCTGCTGCCGATGCCGGTGGGCGAGAACATCACCCTGGCCGCCCTCGGCGGCATGACCCGGTTCCTGGCCGTCGACCGGCGCAAGGAAGCCGCCGGGATCGAGCGGATGGTCGAGGCGCTGAAGATCAAGATCGGCTCGGCCTCGGCCCCGGTCGGCACGCTGTCGGGCGGCAACCAGCAGAAGGTGGTCATCGCCAAATGGCTGCTGACCGATGCCCGGATCGTGCTGCTGAACGACCCGACCCGCGGCATCGATGTCGGCACCAAGCAGGAGATCTACCAGCTGCTGCGCGACCTCGCCGATGCCGGCACCGCGATCCTGCTCTATTCGACCGATTACGACGAGCTGATCGGCTGCTGCGACCGGGTGCTGATCCTCTATGACGGGCGGGTGATCCGGACCCTGGAGGGCGCTGATATCACCGAGACCAACATCGTCGCCAGCGCCCTCAACCTCGAAACCGACGACCCGGCGCTGGAGAGCCTGTCCGCATGACCGCAATCCGGTCCCGCCTGGGGCATCACGGCGGCCTGCTGCTCGCCCTGGCCCTGTTCGTGCTGTTCTACGGCCTGTACTCGGTCTACCACCCGCGCGGCGGCAGCGCCGACGTCATCACCCAGAACGTCAACGAGACCTTCACCCTGGCCCTGGTGGCGATGGCGCAGACCATCCCGGTGCTGCTCGGCGGCCTCGACCTGTCGGTCGGTGCCCTGATGACGCTGGTGAACTGCCTGGCCTCGCATCTCCTGATCGGGACCGGATGGGACCTCGCGCTCGGCATCGTGCTGTGCCTCGCCGCCGGGCTGCTAGCCGGCTTCGTCAACGGCGCGCTGGTGGTCTATGGCCGGATCCAGCCGATCATCGCCACGCTGGCGACCGGCGCCGTCTTCATCGGCATCGCCCTGTTCCTGCGGCCGACGCCAGGCGGCGCGGTCGATTCCGACCTGTCCTGGGCAGCATCCAACACCCTGTTCGACGTGGCCGACACCTATGGCTGGTGGGGCGGCGACCTGCCGGGCTGGTTCCAGGCCATCCAGTCGATCCCGGTGCCGGCGATCCTGGCGGGGGTGATGGTTCTGCTGGTCTGGCTGCCGTTCAAGAATTCGGTGACCGGCCGCGGCTGCTACGCCATCGGGTCGTCGGAACAGGCGGCGTTCATGTCGGGCGTGGCGATCGACCGGTCGAAGCTGGCCGCCTTCACCCTGGCCGGCTTCTTCGCCGCCGCGGCCGGCATATACCTGGCGCTGCAGACCGGCAGCGGCAACGCCGACACCTCGATGGCCGGCACCTACACGCTGAACTCGATCGCCGCGGTGGTGGTCGGCGGCACCTCGCTGTTCGGCGGGTCGGGCGGCGCCATAGCCTCGATCGTCGGAGTCATGGTGCTGCGCGCGATCTCCTTCTGCTTCCGCGTGATCCCGGAGGACAGCGCCCTGGCCTTCCTGGCCAATCCGCTGCTGCAGCCGCTGTTCGAAGGCGTGATCCTGCTGGCCGCCGTCTCGATCGGTGCCGCTCGGGTGTTCAGCGTCAAGAACCGCCTGCACCTGTTCGGCTAGGGGCCGCGATGACCGCCTTCCTCCGTTCCGTCGACCGGCCGATCCTGGTGGCCTGCGGCTTCGTCCTGCTCATCCTCGCGGCCGGCACCGTCTACACCATGGTCACCCAGGGCACGGCGACATTCCTGTCGCCGACCTATCTGCTGCAGCAGCTCAAGGTCGCGTCGTTCATGGGCGTGATCGCCGCCGGCATGATGCTGGTGATCCTGATGGGGCATATCGACCTGTCGGTGCCCTGGACCATCACCGCCTCCGCCATGCTGGCCACCGCGGTCGGCGGGCCGGAGGCGATCCCGGTCGGGCTGGGCGTCGGCATGCTGGTCGGGCTGTTCAACGGCCTGGGCGTCGCCTTCCTGCGGGTGCCGTCGATGATCTTCACCCTCGGCGTCAACACCGTGCTGCGCGGCCTGATGGTGATGCTGACCGGCGGCTTCTCGCCCACCAGCAGCGCGACGCCGCCGATGGAGTTCCTGGCCAAGACCGAATTGCTGGGCATCCCGATGGCGGTGTTCGTCTGGATCCTGCTGTCCCTGGCCCTGGTGTTCCTGCTGACCCGAATGCCGATGGGCCGCTACATCTACGCCATCGGCAACCGCGAGGCTGCGGCCTATCTCTCCGGCGTCAACACTCGGCTTGTGATCGTCGGCGGCTTCGTGCTGTGCGGCTTCTGCGCCGCCCTGGCCGGCATCCTGCTGGCCGACTATTCCAGCAAGGCCTACCAGGCGATGGGCGACACCTACCTGCTGCCCTCGATCGCCGCGGTGGTGATCGGCGGCACCAACATCCTGGGCGGCCAGGGCCGCTATGCCGGCACCGTGGTCGGCACCATCCTGATCGTGCTGCTGCAGAGCGTGCTGTCGGTGATGCAGATGCCCGAGGCCGGGCGGCAGATCATCTACGGCCTGGTCATCATCTCGATGCTGGTGCTGTACGGGCGGGGCGGCAAGGCCGCGGCCTGATGTGCCTGACCTCCTCGAATCATTGACGGCCCGCGGGACGGACGCGACACTTCCGCCGGTTTTGTCCGATCATTAAGGCGTTCCGGGCCCAAGCTCGGACCACGGGAGGAAACGGATGCTCGACCCCTGCTTCGAGGTGCTCGACAAGCGCTTCGCATCCTATGTCATGGGCAATGTCCATATCGACGTGCTGGCCAGCGACATCGGGCTGCGCTGGTCGGAAGGCCCGGTCTGGTTCGGCGACGGCCGCTTCCTGCTGTGGAGCGACATTCCGAACAACCGGATCATGCGCTGGGACGAGACCGACGGCAGCGTCAGCGTCTACCGCAACCCGTCGAACCACACCAACGGCCACACCCGCGACCGGCAGGGCCGCCTGGTGTCCTGCGAACATGGCGGCCGCCGGGTCAGCCGCACCGAATATGACGGCCGCGTCACCGTGCTGGCGGACAGTCACAACGGCAAGCGCCTGAATTCGCCGAACGACGTGGTGGTGAAGTCGGACGACACGGTGTGGTTCACCGACCCGTCCTACGGCATCCTGTCGGAGTATGAAGGCCACCAGTCGGAGGTCGAGCAGGATGGCTGCCACGTCTACCGCTTCGACCCGGTCTCCGGTGCGCTGAAGACGGTCGCCACCGATTTCGTCAAGCCGAACGGCCTCGCCTTCTCGCCCGACGAAAAACTGCTCTACATCGCCGACACCGGCGCCAGCCATGACCCGGACGGGCCGAAGCACATCCGCCGCTTCGAGGTGCGCGACGACGGCAGCCTGGCCGGCGGCGAGGTGTTCGCCGAATGCACCTTCGGCATGTTCGACGGCTTCCGCGTCGACCATCACGGCAACATCTGGAGCAGCGCCGGCGACGGCGTCCATTGCTACACGCCGGACGGCACGCTGATCGGCAAGATAAAAGTGCCGGAAACCGTCGCCAATGTGTGTTTTGGCGGGCCCAAGCGCAATCGCCTGTTCATCTGCGGCACGACATCGCTTTACGCGATCTACGTCAACGCCGCCGGAGCGCCGCGCCCGGCGGCCTGAGTCAGACC
>NZ_JBYRFX010001150.1:0-25989 GCF_057815775.1 Inquilinus sp. | reverse complement strand
GCGCCAATCGGCCTTGGTGGGTGGCGGGGTGATCGAAAGGAGTGGTTCGGAGGCTCCGGTCCGCATGCCTGTCCTGACGGCTGATGCCGGGTATGGGGCAACCGCCACCAAAGAGGGGGCAGGGGCATGCCCATGCCCCTTCCGGACGGCGACATCTCATTAGTTTTCCCGAATCGAGCGCGCCCCTGCCGGCCGCCTAGGGTGCCTCAGCTTCTCAGAGGCCCCGGGAGCTTTCATTCCACTTTTTCATCGCGTCCTGGCGCCGCGGACCCAGATGTTTTCGGGAAGACGAACATGCCGGACCTGACTCCCCATCTGTTGAACGGCTTCCTCCTCGCCGTCGTCCTGGTCGCGTGGCTGCAGCGCATCGCGCCGCGGCTCGGGCTGGTCGACCGGCCCACCGAGCGCAAGCGGCATGAGGGTGTGGTGCCGCGGTGCGGCGGCCTGGCGATGTTCGCCGCCTATGGGATCGGGCTCCTGATGCTGGACCCGGCCCTTCGCGGTCCCTGGGCCTTCGCCGGTGGCCTCGCCGTAATCGTCGCCGTCGGCGCGGTGGACGACCGGCTGGACATCCGACCCCTCATCCGGCTGCTGGCCCAGACCTTCGCCGCCATCGCCATGGTCGTCCTCGGCCAACATCAGATCGGCAATCTTGGCAGCAGCACCGCCGGCCTCGTCGCGGCACTGGGCGAGCCGGTGCTGTCCGGCCTCTGCGTCGGCGTGACCATCCTCTTCCTGGTCGGGCTCACCAACGCCTTTAACATGATCGACGGGCTCGACGGCCTGGCCGGCGGGATGGCAGCCGCCGCCCTGTTCTGGCTGGCGCTGCTCGCCTCCTTCATCGGGCGCGACGGGCTGGTGATGCAGATCGGCCTGCTCCTGGCCGCAGTGCTCGGCTTTCTCATGTTCAACACGCGCCATCGCTGGCGGCCGCGGGCCACCGTGTTCATGGGCGATGCCGGCAGCATGATGCTGGGCGCCGCGATCGGCTTCTTCGTCGTCGATCTCTCGTCCGGGCCGCAACCGACGATGCCGTTCCCGGTTCTGCTCTGGGTCTGCATCATCCCGATGCTCGACATCCTCAGCCTAATCATCCGACGGATGCTGGTGGGGCGCAGCCCGTTCTCGCCCGACCGCTGGCACCTGCACCACCTGCTGCTGGATCTCGGCATGCCGCACGCGATCGTGTCGGCCTTCCTGGCCGGGCTGGCGATCCTGCTGGGGGCGATCGCCTATCTCGGCGAGGTGTTCCGCATCCCCGACGCGGTGCTGACCGTGGGGCTGCTGGTGCCGGGCGCGATGCATGCCAGCTTCGTCTGGGCCGCGACGCGGCGTGGCCGTGCCCCGGCTGCCGGCAGTCTGGTCTCGGATTCCAAGCAATGAAATTCGCCTATTTCTGCTTCCCGCATCTCGGCGGCACCTATTCCGTCTTCCGCCACCTGCATGCGGGACTCGGTCCGGCCGGCATCGATGTCCAGTGGCTCGGCTGCGGGCCCGGCGCCCATGCCGCGCTGGCCAGCCCGGCCTTCCGGGCCGAGGGCGTGCGCGGCAGTTTGGCCGGGCGCCGGGACGACGACGACAAGGCCAGCGCCCGGGCGATGATCGATGCCATCGAGGGCGGCGGCTATGACGGCGTCTTCGTCAATGTCTGCGCCGACCGGGTGCAGACCAATGTCGTCCGCTATCTCTCGCCCGAGATCACCCGGGTGATGATCGTGCACAACATCACGCCCGGCACTTATGCCGCCGCCCGGACGATCCGCGATCACGTCCATGCGACCGTCGGCGTCTCCGAACGCATCCGGGCCGACCTGACGGCGCATCACGGCTTCGATCGCGACCGGACGGTGGTGATCCCGAACGGGATCGAAGCGACGGGCATCGCCGGCGCCGACCGCCAGCCGCGCGGGGCCGGCCTTCGCCTGCTCTATCTCGGGCGGGTCGAGGACCAGGCCAAGGGGGTGTTCTGGCTGCCGCGCATCCTGCGCGAGGCGCCGGACGGGGTCACGCTCACCGTCGCCGGCGACGGGCCGGACCTCGCCAGGCTGAAGCACCGCTGCGCCGATCTCGGCTCGCGCATCCGCTTCGCCGGGGCCGTGGCGCCGGACGCCGTGGGCGCCCTGCTGGCCGAACACGACGCGCTGATCATGCCGTCGCGCTTCGAGGGCTTCCCGGTGACGCTGGTGGAGGCGATGACGGCGGGCTGCGTGCCGGTCGCGTCGCTGCTGCGCGGCGTGACCGACATGGCGATCCGGGATGGCGAGAACGGCCGTCTGTTCCCGGTGGGCGACACCGCGGCCGCGGCCGCCTGCCTAGCGCAGCTGCTGCGCGACCCGGCGGCGCTGGCCCGGATGTCGGCTCAGTCGAGCCTCACGGCGCGCGACCAGTTCGGCGTCGCCCTGATGGCCGAACGATACCGCGACCTGCTCGAGGGCCTCGCCCGGACGCGACCGGCGGTGGCCGCCCCGCTCGACCTGGCACGCTGGCGTTTCCCGCCTGGGCTCCGGCCCGGCCTCAGAACCTACCTGCCCACCTTCGTCAAGAATTCGGTTCGAACGCTGCGCGAACGTCAGGCCTGACGCGCCGGCCGTCCCCAGTGCTGGAGTTTTTCATGATCCCCGTTTCGGTCATCATTCCCACCCTGAACGAAGTCGCGAACATCCCGCCCTGCCTCGAAGCCCTGCGGGAGTTCGACCAGGTGCTGGTCGTCGACAGCCTGAGCAAGGATGGTACCGCTGAGGAGGCCGACCGGCTCGGCGCCACCGTCGTGGAATTCCGCTGGAACGGGCAGTACCCGAAGAAGAAGGAGTGGGGGATGATCCATCCCCTGGTCCGCAACGACTGGGTGCTGGCCCTCGATGCCGACGAGATCCTGTCGCCGGAGCTGGTGCGGGAGATCGCCCGCCTGTTCGAGAAGGGGCAGCAGCCCCGCCACGCCGGCTATTTCATCGATGGGCGCTACGTCTTCCTGGGCACGCCGCTCCGCTACGGGCATCACAATTCGAAGCTGATGCTGTCCGACCGCCGCCGCACCGCTTATCCACACCCGGCCGATATCGGCGTCCAGGGCGGGTGGGAGGTCGAGGGCCACTACCAGCCGGCGATCAAGGGAACCGTGGGCCGTCTGCGCGCGGCGCTGACCCATTGGGACCGCAAGCCGCTGTCGGCCCTGCTGCGCCGCTACGACCTATACACCGATTGGGAGGCGCTGCTGGCGGTGCAGGGCGTCATGGTGCAGCTGGCCGAAACGGACACAGCCTATCGCCGCCTGCTGAAGACGATCTTCCGGCGGATTCCGGCCCGCGGTCTGGTCGCCTTCCTGCATTCCTACGTGCTGAAGCTGGGCTTCCTCGACGGCACCGCCGGTTTCCACTTCGCCATGTCGCGCTTCTTCTACTATTGGCAGTCGGCACTGAAGCGGCAAGAACTGACGATGATGGCCGCGGGCCAGGTCACGGCAGCCCCGCCGCTGGTCGCGGCGGCAACCCACGCCGCACCCGCCCAGACGCCGGCCCGGGCAGGATGACCGGGGCCGGGGCGGCAGCGTCGTGAACTGGATCGCCACCTGGCTGCTGGTCGGCTTCGTCTGCTGCATGCTGCTGGCAGCGATGCGACGGAAGGGCAGGATCTACGAATTCCCGTTCCTGGCCGGTGCCATCACCTTCTCCTTCATCCTGCCGCAGCTGCCCGGCTTGGCGAACGACCCGTTCCTGCCGGACGGCGCGTATGTCCGGGCCGTCGTCTTCACCATCATGTGCGTGGCGATGTGCTGGCTCGGCTGGAAGCCGGACCGCCCTATCATGAAGGCGTTCCGCTGGCAGCTGGACGAACGCCGGCTCCTGATCGCATCGGCCGGCCTGTCGCTGATCGGCGCCTATTTCTACTACCAGCTCGGCCGCATCCCGATCGAGCAGGCGGTGGCGACGCAGTTCACCGGCTGGTACGTGGTGCTGTTCTTCTTCTCCAAGCTGCTGCCTTACGGTCTTTGCGTCTCGCTGCTGTGCCTGCTCCGGCGGCCATCCTACATGGCGCTCGGCATCACCCTGTTCGACGCCGTCTTCTACCTCGACCGCATCTTCGTCACCGGCAAGCGAGGCGAGACGACCGAACTTGTGCTGATGATCGCCCTGGCGGTGTGGTTCCAGCGACGCCGGGCGATCCCCTATGTCCTCATCCTCGCCGGCGTCCTCGGCGGCACGGTGATGATGAGCAGCACCGAAGACTACCGGGATCTCAGCCGCGCCAAGGAACAGCCAGGGTCCGTCCAGGTCACCCAGCTGTCACCCCTGCAGAAGTTCGAGACGCTGATCGAGACCGGCGGGCCGGAGATGCGCAACGCCATCTTCCGCATCAACGCGGTCGAACAGTCGATGGTGTTCGATTACGGGCTGTTCCACTGGAACATCCTGGTGTTCAACTACGTCCCGGCGCAGCTGGTCGGCCGCTCCCTCAAGGATGCGCTGCTGATCCAGATCGACGGGCAATACGCCCGCGACTACGACCCGCCGAACGGCACGACCGAAACCGGGATGTCCGATGCCTTCGCGTCGCTCTGGTTCTTCGGCGCGATCAAGTTCTTCATCATCGCCTTCGTCCTCAGCCGGCTCTACGGCGCGGCGATGGCCGGGCATGCCGTGCCGCAGCTATTCTACATGCTGCTGATCGTGCCCGGCATGCACTCGATCTCGCATCACACCCAATGGCTGCTCACGGAATGGATCCAGGTGATGCTGCTGCTGGTCCCGGCGCTCTGTTACGCCCGGATTCCGCAGCGTGAGGCAACACCGATGCCGGCCCTGGCGATGGAAACGACAGCATGAAGGATCTCGACATTCCGCAGCCGCGCCTCGGCGGGGCGACCTTCGCTTTGTCCGATCGCCTGCTGCGGCTGCTGTGGATGATGGTGTGGGGGCTGCTCGGCGCCTGGACGCCACCGCCGCTGCACCGGTGGCGGCGGCTGCTGCTGGTCGCCTTCGGCGCCCGGATCCACGCCACCGCCCGCGTCTACGGCCACACCCGGATCTGGTGGCCGGCCAACCTGACGATGGAGGCGCAGGCGTCGATCGCGCCCGGCGTCACCTGCTACAACGTTGCCTCGATCACGATCGGGCCGTTCGCCAGCGTCTCGCAGGGAGCGCATCTGTGCACCGGCACGCATGACATCGATGTCGCGGCGTTCCCGCTCGTGGCGCGTCCGATCCGCATCGGTGCCCAGGCCTGGGTGGCGGCCGAGGCCTTCGTCGGCCCCGGCGTGACGGTCGGGGAGGGGGCGGTGTTGGGCGCGCGTGGCGTCGCGTTCCGCGACCTGGCGCCATGGACCGTCTTCGCCGGCAATCCGGCACGGCCAATCCGGCTGCGGGAACGGTCGGACGACGCCGGCACAGGGCCGGCCTGACGGCCTGTCAGGCCAGCCTGACCGTGTCGGGCTGAGGCCGCTGTCCCAGCATCCAGCGATACACCTCTTCCAGCTGCCGGGTGGCGGCTTCCCAGGAAAAGCAGTCGGTGACGAGCTGCTGCCCGCGTTGCCCCATGGCCGCGCGCTGTTCGTCGGTCATGGCCGTCAGCCGGCGCAGCCCGTCGGCGATCGATCCGACCTCCGGGTCGATGGCGATGGCTGCGTCGCGGGCGAAGCCTTCCGGCAGATTGCATTGCGGCGTCAGCAGCGCCGGCAGCCCGTGCGACCAGGCCTCCAGCGCGGCCAGCGGCATGCCCTCGCTGAACGACGGCAGGGCGAAGGCATCCGCAGCGGCGTAGGACGCGGCCTTGTCGATGCCATAGGCCGGGCCGACGAAATGGATGCTGTCTGCCTCCCCGACCTGCGCCGCGAGGGATTTCAGCTCCTGCAGATACGGCTCCGGGCCCGGGCCGACGAAGACGAGATGCCAGAGCCGCGCTGCCGGCCAGTTTTCCTGCAGCGCCGACCATGCCCGGATCAGTTGGCCGGGACCCTTCTTGGGGGTGAGGCGGCCGAGAAACAGCAGGATGCGGGCATCCGCGGGAAGGCGCTCCCGCCAGCCCGGCTCCGCCAGGTCCGCCGGGGGCGGGTTGACGCCGTTAGGAATGACGCAGATCGGGGACCGGTACCCCAGCGCGCGGATCGATTCGGCTTCGGAGTGACCGACGGCGTGCAGGCAAGACGCGTTTTGCAGATGCGCATCCTCGTACAGCCGCATCGCGATCCGCTTCTTCCAGGATTTATTGGCCAGGGCCCAGGGGTCGAGCATGCCCTGCGGGCTGATCAGGTAGGGGCGCCGGGTCTTGGCGTGCCAGCGCCGCGCCGCGATCGATGGATACATCCACAGGCCATGCACATGCAGCAGGTCGACATCGGAGTTCCGCAGCGTCGCGGTGAGGTCCGAGGAATAGCCGAACGATCGTGGTCCCCGCGTCTTCGCCTGGTTCATCGCGATGCCGTCCCAGCCGGCCGGATCCGCATTGCCGCCGCGATCGAGCGTGAACACCTCGACCTCGAGCGACGGCGGCCGATGCATGGTCCGGCTCAGCTCCCGGATCAGCTCCGAGATGCCGCCATCGGCGGAGGCCGTCGAGGCCACGAGCATTCCGACCTTGAGCGGGGCCGGCTGCGATGCCTCCCGGGCGGATGATGTGGGCCAGGACGGGGCGGACAGGCGGACAGGCTTCGAAGACATGGCCGATCCTTCTAGTTGGAGGCGTGCCTGGCCATGCGGTCATCCGCAGCCATCGGCAGGGCCGGCCTGGCGCCGTCGAGAGCTTCGCGCAGACGGCGGCCATAGGCGCTCAGGTCGAAATCCTTCGCCCTGATCCGGGCCTGGCGCGACATTTCCGCGAGACGGCCGCGGCTCTCGTGCAGGCCCGTCAGGGCCTCGACGATCGCATCGGCGTCGCGGATGGGGACGATGACGCCATCGGTGCCGTCGCGCACCACGCTGCCGGTGTTGGCGGTGGTGACCGCGGGCAACCCGGCCGCCAGCGCCTCATAGACCACGGTCGCCGAGCCTTCGCAGATGGACGGCAGCAGGAAGACGTCGGCCCAGGCGTAGTGGTCCAGGATCTCCAGCCGCGGCACGGGGCCGGTCAACTCGACCACGTCACCCAGCGTGGATCGCACGGGCTGGGGCAGGTTGCAGCTTCCGACCATGCGGAAAACCGCCCGGCCCGCCATCCGCCGTGCGGCCTCGGCGACATAGGGCGACCCCTTCCGCAGCCCGACGGCGCCGACGGTCAGGACCCGCAGCGGGCCGCCGATCCGGTTGCGGTCCGGGATCTGGAAGCGCGTGTCGACGCCATACGGCACCAGCACGCACCGCTCCGCCGGGCCACCGCTCTCGATCACGGTCCGCAGGACGAACTCGGACGGGCAGACGATCACGTCGGCGACCGCCCATTCCGCCTTCTCTCGCGCGCCGAATGCCTCGGCATGGAGATCCAGCGGCCCGGCCCCCTGCCAATCCGGAAAGCGCTCGGCCTCCTCGAGGATCAGCCGGTCGACGACGCCGCGGGGCGCGATGATCTGTTCGACCGCGGTCCACAGCCCCTGGGCACGGGCGGCCTGCATCTGCTCCAGGCATTCGCCGGCGATGCCGTAGAAACCGCTGGCGTTGCCGAAACCCGACCGCGCGACGCGCTGCGAGAACTGCCGGGCCACATGCAGTGCCGCCCAGGTCTCCTCGGACAGATTGCGGGCTCGCATCCGGCGCAGGGCGAACTCCAGCCCGATTCCGGCGAAGCAGGTCATCCGGTCCCCCGGGATCTCGGCCGGGTTTCGCCCGATGAGGCGGCGGAGGCCGCGCTGCCGCAGCTTGCCCGGCAGCAGCTTCAGCAGCCGGGGCCAGCCCTTGGTCGCACAGATGTCGGTGTAGAAGTGTTCGAGCTGGCCGCTGCGGTACAGGATGCGCGGCACGGCATAATGCATGCGGGCGCCCAGCTGGCTGACGACGACGGTGCCGCTCACGACGCCTTCCTTTCCTGCGTCACTCGCGGTTCGGCGGCGCGGCCGGGGTCGGTGTTCGCCACGGTCTGGGGCAGCAGGCTGTCCATCAGCCCGATCCATTCGGTGCAGCCCCGGGCCTCCGTGTATTCGGCCTCGAACAGCCGCCGAGCATTCGCCGCCATGCGGTCGCAGGCGGCCGGCGCCTGCTGCAGCGTTACGATGTGTCGGGCCAGGCCTTCGGCATCGCCGATCGCGACGGCGTGGCCGCATTCGCCATGTTTGACGGCCCTAGACACCTCCCCGTCGAGGTCGCCGACGAACAGGGTCGGACGGCCGGCCGCCAGGATGCCGTAGAACTTGCTCGGGATGATGCAGGGTTCCAGCGGCGGCAGCAGCGAGACGAGATGGGCGTCGGCGGCGCCGAGGCTTTCCGCCAGGCGCTCGCGCGGCTGGAACGGCCGGAAGACGACGTTGTCCAGGCCGTGGTCGTGGATCCAGCGTTCGACCGCCGCGCGCTTGTGGCCGTTGCCGATGAACAGAAACCGGATGTCGGCCCGGTCCTTCAGCCGCTCTGCGGCGGTCAGGATGGTGTCGAACTCATGGGCCCGGCCGAAATTGCCGGAATAGCCGACCACGAATTTGTCCGTCAGGCCCCATTCCCGGCGCAGGGCGTTGTCCTCACGCCGGACCGGGCGGATGCCGTCGCCATCGGCCCAGTGGCGGATGGTGGCCAGCGTCCGGGTGGGAATTCCGCGCCGGCCGAGCAGCCGTGTCATCGCCTCGATCGGCGCCACGTTGCGCTCGGCCCGCGCCAGGGACCAGTCGCGCAGGCGCAGGGCGATGGAGCCGAGCCGGCTGGCGCCGGGAACGCCGAGTTCCAACGCCACCTCCGGGAACAAATCGTGCAGCCAGTTGACCATGCGCGCGCCTTTGAGCCGGAGCGGCAGGGCCAGCGTGACCGAGAGCATCGGCGGGTCGGTGCAGACGACGCAGACATCTCCCCGCCGGGCATGGCGCAGCGTCCACAGCGCTGCCGAGAGATGGAAGGTCAGGTAGTCGAGCGCCCGGCCCCACAGCCGCGAACGCCCGAAGCGCGAGGTCGCCAGGCGATGGATTGCCAGGTCGCCGACCTTGTCGTCGGCCGGAAGCCGCTGCCGCCGGTCGTTGTGAACGTCCCGGCTGGCCAGGCCGACCACATCGAACCCCCGGGCGGCAAGGGCGGAAGCCAGGCTAGACGTCATCCGGCTGGTCGCGGATTCGTCAGGATAGAGATATCGATTTATCAGAATGATCTTCATCGCTGGATATCCCTGCCGACGCCACTGAATCGCTTGAAAAATCCCGTGTCGCCGGTCTGCGGGATCGCCAGGTCCCGGACGGGCACACGAAGCGCCGGGCTCGCTGAAAGCCATGGCATCTGCACAGTGGCGGCGCATCCCGCGGTCCAACAAGGGCCGAAAAGGCGGTAGCGAGAGGCTTTGGCCGGCACCGGCTACCGCCCCCGGACCTAGGCGTTCATCCGTCGGAGGTAGGGGGGTAGATGACGGTCATCCTCTTTGGATTTCCAATTACACCCAATGAGCGTCCGGCCGATCAGCCTCTATTCCCCTTTGATAATATTGTAGTCGGGCCAATTTCGATATCATTTGTCGGTCGCCAGATATTGGCGTTGTGCAAATTATACTCGGCATCTCATCTCATCTGGTAGGAAATAATGGCAATCACTGATGTCGAATTTGGAGAAGACGTCGTTATATTCCATCGCGACCTGGTCAACATTTATGGATGCACCATAGGGTCGCACACCCGGATCGGGCCATTTGTCGAGATCCAGAAGGGCGCCCGGATCGGCGCGTCCTGCAAGATTTCCTCCCATTCCTTTATCTGCGACGGCGTCGTGATCGAGGACGAGGTGATGATCGCCCACGGGGTGATGTTCACCAACGGCCTGCTGCCGGAGGCGACGAACGAGGATGGCAGCCTGCAGCGCGACGGTGAATGGGAGCTTTCGCCCACGCTCATCCGCCGGCGCGCCTCGATCGGATCCAACGCCACGATCGTCTGCGGCGTCACCGTCGGGATCGGAGCCCTTGTCGGGGCCGGCGCCGTCGTCACCCGGGATGTCCCTGATTACGCCATCGTCGCCGGCGTTCCGGCCCGCGTGATCGGCGACATCCGCGAGCGCCGCAAGCAACTCAGCCCGAAGCCGGCCCGACTGCAGCCCGTCCTCGAAACCCTGACCAGCGAGACCGCACTATGATCGGCATCGGCGTGATCGGATATGGCTATTGGGGGCCGAACCTGGCCCGCGTGGTGACCGAGACCGAAGGCTGCAGCATCGCCGCCATCGCGGATCAGTCGGCCGACGCGCTGCGGCGGGCGCACAAGCGGCACCCGACCGCCCGGCTGGCCGGCGACTGGCAGGACCTGGTGAGCGATCCGCGAGTCGACGTGGTGATGGTGGCGACACCGGTTTCGGCCCATTTCGACATCGCGCTCGCGGCGCTGCGGGCCGGGAAGCACGTCTTCGTGGAAAAGCCGATCACGGAGACGGCGGCGCAGGCCGAGATCCTGATCGAGGAAGCGGCGCGGCGTGGCCTGACACTGATGGTCGACCACACCTTCGTCTACACCGGCGCGGTCCAGGCCATCCAGGGCATGATCGAGTCTGGTGCGCTCGGCGACCTCTATTACTACGACTCCACGCGCATCAACCTGGGTCTGTTCCAGCGCGACGTGAACGTGCTGTGGGACCTGGCGGTGCATGATCTCGCCATCCTGGACTTTATCCTGCCGTCGGAGCCGCTGGCGGTTTCGGCCAGCGGCGTCGGCCATTTCCCCGGCAGCCCGGAGAACATGGCGCAGCTGACGATCTTCTTCTCCAGCGGCGCCATCGCCCATCTCAACGTCAACTGGCTGGCGCCGGTCAAGATCCGCCAGACCCTGATCGGCGGCAGCCGGAAGATGATCGTCTATGACGATCTGCAGACCAGCGAGAAGATCAAGATCTACGACCGTGGCGTCAACGTCTCCAGCGATCCGGAAGAAGTCCGGAAGGCCATGGTGTCGTACCGGATGGGCGACATGTCATCGCCCCAGATATCGGTCAAGGAAGCGCTGCTGACCGAAATCGAACATTTCGTCCAATGCATCGAGGCCAAGACCAGCCCCGTGACCGACGGGTCGAGCGGCCTCCGTGTCGTCAAACTGCTGGAAGCCGCATCGCTGTCGATGCGCCAGCGTGGCCAGCCCATCGATCTCGTCAAGCTGCGGAGAGCTTCATGATCCCGTTCCTCGACCTGCGCGCCCAATACGCAGCCATCGGCCCCGAACTCGAACGGGCGATGCTGGAGGTGATGCGCAGCGGCGATTACGTCATGGGCGCGCCGGTGGCGGATTTCGAGGACGCCTTCGCTGCCTATTGCGGTGCACGGGAGTCGGTCGCCCTCAACACCGGCACGTCGGCGCTGCATCTGGCCCTGCTTGCGGCGGGGGTCGGTCCTGGCGACGAGGTAATCACGGTCCCGATGACCTTCGTCGCCACCGTCGCCGCCATTCTGTACACGGGCGCCACGCCTGTTTTCGTCGACATCGACCCACAGACCTGGACGATGGACCCCGCCGGCATCGAGGCGGCGCTGACGCCCAGGACCAAGGCGATCATTCCGGTTCACCTCCACGGCCGCATCGCCGACATGGACGCGATCCTGCCGATCGCCCGCCGTCATGGCCTCTGGGTGATCGAGGATGCGGCACAGGCCCATGGCGCGAAGCGGAACGGCATCTCCGCCGGCACTTTCGGGGATATCGGCTGCTTCAGCTTCTACCCCGGCAAGAACCTGGGCGCCTGCGGCGAGGGCGGCGGAATCGTGACGGACCGGGCGGATCTGGCAGAAACGATCCGCTGCCTGCGCGACTGGGGCCAGAACGGCAAGTACAACCACGTTCGGCTCGGCTTCAATTTCCGTATGGACGCGCTCCAGGGAGCGGCGCTCGATGTCAAGCTGCGCCATCTCGACGACTGGACGGCGGCCCGGCGGCGGATCGCGGGGCTCTATGACCAGGCCCTGGCCGAAACCGGCGTCCAGCTGCCGACACCGGCGGGCGGGGATCACGCCTATCACGTTTACGCCATCCGGGTGAAAGACCGGGACAATGTGCGGGCGCGACTGGCCCAGGTCGGCATTTCAACCGGGATCCACTATCCGCGGCCGGTCCATCTGCAGCCGGCCTATGCCCATCTCGGCCACGGACCAGGGCATTTCCCGGTCAGCGAGGCCATGGCGGTCGAGACCTTGTCGCTGCCGATCTACCCCGAGCTGGCGGACAGCGCCGTGGAGCAGATCGCCTGGGCGGTTTCGCAGATCTGCCAACCACTAAGGGCCTCGGTCGCCTGACCGACGCCAATTCCAAACCACAGGATTGAATCATCATGTCCAGCCAAAGCGGCATTCTGGCCGACAAGCGCGTGCTGGTGACCGGTGGAGCCGGTTTCGTCGGGTCGAGGATCGTCGACCAGCTCGTCTCGGCCGGATGCTCCGAGATCCTCGTCGTCGACAACATGATCCGCGGCCGGCCGGAAAACCTGACGGGGGCGATGGCCAGCGGTCGCGTCCGCCTGATTGATCTCGACATCCGCGACCGCTCGGTCGTGGCCGGACTGGTCGACGGGATCGACACGGTCTTCCACCAGGCGGCGCTGCGCATCACCCATTGCGCGGCCGAGCCCCGGCTGGCGATGGAGGTGATGGTCGATGCGACCTTCGACCTGCTCGAGCAATGCGTCGCCTCCAAGGTGCGCAAGGTGGTGATGGCGTCTTCGGCCTCGATCTACGGCATGGCGGACAGCTTCCCGACCAATGAGGTCCACCACCCTTACGCCAACCGAACCCTGTACGGCGCGGCCAAGAGCTTCGGCGAGGGGCTGCTGCGGTCCTTCAACGACATGTACGGGCTCGACTACGTGGCGCTGCGCTACTTCAACGTCTACGGCCCGGGCATGGACATCCATGGCCGCTACACCGAGGTGATGATCCGCTGGATGGAGCGGATCGAATCGGGCTCCGCGCCGGTAATTTATGGCGACGGCCTGCAGACCATGGATCTGGTCAATGTCGACGACGTCGCGCGGGCCAACATCCTGGCGGCCACCGCCGATGCCACCGACATGGTGTTCAATGTCGGCACCGGCACCGAGACCTCGCTGCTGGAGTTGGCGCAGATGATGACCGGCGTGATGGGCCGGCCGTGGCTGACCCCGACGCATGTGGCGGAACGGGCGGTCAACCCGGTGGCCAAGCGCACCGCCGACATCAGCAATGCCGAACAGCATCTCGGCTTCCGGGCCAACCTGCCGCTCGAGGCCGGGCTGCGTGAACTGGTGGCCTGGTGGCGCGAGGCCTCGGCCAGCAGCCCGACGGCGCCGATGCCGCAGGCCGTCGAGGTGGCCGCCCAATGATCCCGATCGCCCAGCCCCTGCTCGGGGAAGCCGAGGTCGCCGCCGCCGCGGCGGTGATCCGGTCCGGCTGGCTGACGCAAGGGCCGCAGGTCGCGGCCTTCGAGGCGGAGTTCGCTGCCTTCGTCGGCGCCGGCCACGCCTGTGCAGTCTCGAACTGCACCGTCGCGCTACATCTGGCCTTGCTGACCCTCGGGGTCGGGCCGGGCGACGAGGTCATCACCGTCAGCCACAGCTTCATCGCCACCGCCAACACCATCCGCCAGTGCGGGGCGGTGCCGGTCTTCATCGATGTCGACGCGCCCACCTTCAACATCGACCCCGCCGGCATCGAGCAGGCGATCACGCCACGCACCAAGGCCATTCTCTGCGTCCATCAAATGGGCATGCCCTGCGATCTCGCCGCCATCGTGCCGATCGCCCGGGCCCAAGGCCTCGCCGTCATCGAGGATGCGGCCTGCGCGGCCGGATCGGAGATCCGGATCGATAGCGAATGGGAGCGGGTCGGCCGCACGCGGGGCGACATCGCCTGCTTCTCCTTCCATCCGCGCAAGTTGGTCAGCGTCGGCGACGGCGGCATGCTGACGACGGACAACCCGGCCTGGGATGCCCGGTTCCGCCTGCTTCGCCAGCACGGCATGTCGGTGCCCGACACGGTCCGGCATGGCAGCCAGACCGTCATCTTCGAGGAATATAGCGAGCCGGCGTACAACTATCGGCTCACCGACCTCCAGGCTGCGATCGGGCGCGAACAGCTCAAGCGGCTGCCGGAGATCGTGGCGCGGCGGCGCGAGCTGGCGGACAATTATCGCCAATTGCTGTGCGTCGTCGACGGGATCACGCCGCCGGTGGAGCCCGACTGGGCGCGTTCGAACTGGCAGAGCTATTGCGTGCGGCTGCCGCCCGAGGCCGATCAGCGGGCGGTGATGCAGCACATGCTGGACAACGGAATTGCCACCCGCCGCGGCGTGATGTGCGCGCATCTGGAACCGGCCTATGCCGGCGAGGAGCTGCGGACGCCGCTGCCGGAATCCGAACAGGCGCGCGACCGCTGCATCCTGCTGCCACTGTTCCCGCAGATGACCGTGGCGATGCAGATCCAGGTCGTCGAGGAACTCCGGCGGGTGCTCGATCCCGGATACCGCGCTCGCTCGGAGCAGGCTCGTGTCGCGTAAGGCGGCGTCGATCATGACGGCGCGCCAGCCCGACGCGACGGAGGATCTTCTCCGCCTGATGCATCAGCAGATCGCGGCCACCGGACTCGACCTGCGCGGAATGACCGTGCTGACAGAGGCGGCGACGGGGGCCTACGCGACGACCCCGGTCATCGCCGCGCTGGCCGGCGCGGCGCGGGTGTGGGCGTTCACACGCGGCAGCCGCCACGGCTCCGTGGCCGAAGTGAGGGCCGGGACCCTGGCCCTGGCGGAGGCCGCCGGTGTCAGCGGCCCGATCTCGGTGATCGAGGAGCTGTCGCCGCGGATCCTTGGGATGACCGACATCGTCACCAACAGCGGGCATCTGCGGCCGCTCGATGCGGCGATGATCGAACACCTGCCGCAGCGGGCCGTCATCGGCCTGATGTTCGAGGGCTGGGAGTTCCGGACCGACGACATCGACCGTGCGGCCTGTTCGCGCCGCAGCATCCCCATCGTCGGCGTGAACGAGCGGCATCCCGCGGTCGGGGTCTTCGCCTTCCTCGGCCCCCTCTGCGTGCAGCTGCTGCGCGATGCCGGGCTGTCGGCAGCCGGCTGGCGCATCGCCGTCCTATGCGACAATCCCTTTGCGCCCTTCCTCGCCGATGGCTTGGCCGCCGCCGGTGCTTCGGCCGACCTCTTCGACAGTGCCGACGCCGTGCCGCCCGGTCCGTGGGACGCCGTGGTGGTGTCCCTGCGGCCCGAGGACGACCGGCTGCGCCTGACCGACCGGGAGATCGAGCACCTCGCCCGCGTAGCGCCGGGTGCGCTGCTGGCGCAGTTCTGGGGCGACATCGACCGTGATGCTGCCCGTCGGCACGGCTTCTCCGTCTGCCCCCCGAACGCACCTCATCCCGGCCATATGGCGATCCTGCTGGGTGCGCTTGGGCCGGAGCCGATCATCCGGCTGCAGACCGGTGGATTGCGGGCCGCCGAGATCATCCATCGCGGGCTGCCGATCGGGCCCGGCGGGATCGCGGAGCCGCTTTGACCGGATGGATCACGGCGGCTCTGCCATTGGATTTGCTCGCGCTTCTTGCCCTATCCCAAAAGTGGATGGGTCGAACCGGGGGCACGTCCTTTAGGCAGAATGCTGTCTCGGGCGGGTCGAAGTAAGTTCGAGATCCGATAATACCAACGAATTATTTCATAATTTGACGCCTGGAGCTGTGAGATGACCGAGAAGGTTGCCCTTATCATTGGTGTGACGGGCCAGGACGGCGCCTATCTTGCCGAACTTCTCCTGTCGAAGGGCTATGTTGTTCACGGCACCAAGCGTCGGTCGTCGTCCTTCAACACGCAGCGGATCGATCATCTGTACCAGGATCCGCATGAAGAGGATGTCCGGTTTCACATCCACTATGGCGACCTGACCGACGGCACCAATCTCTGCCGGATCATCCAGGAGGTGATGCCGGACGAGATCTACAATCTCGGGGCGCAGAGCCACGTCCAGGTCAGCTTCGAAACGCCCGAATACACCGCCAATACCGACGCGCTCGGGGTGATGCGACTGCTCGAAGCGATGCGGATCCTCAAGCTCGGGGATCGCTGCCGCTTCTACCAGGCGTCGACGTCCGAGCTGTTCGGACAGGTGCAGCAGGTGCCGCAGAACGAAGGCACGCCGTTCTATCCGCGCAGCCCTTATGCCGTCGCCAAGCTCTATGCCTATTGGATCACGGTGAATTATCGCGAGGCCTACGGCTTCCATGCGTCGAACGGCATCCTGTTCAACCATGAGAGCCCGATCCGCGGCGAGACCTTCGTCACCCGCAAGATCAGCCGCGCCGTCGCCGCGATCGAGCGTGGACTGCAGCAGAACATCTTCCTCGGCAATCTCGACGCCAAGCGGGATTGGGGCCATGCGCGCGACTATGTCGAGGGTATGTGGCGGATCCTGCAGCAGGATGTGGCGGATGATTACGTGCTCGCCACCGGCGAGACCCACACCGTTCGGGAATTCGTCGAGCTGGCCTTCCGCACCGTCGGGCGCGACATCGAGTGGGTGGGCGATGGTGTCGAGGAGAAGGGGCTGGATGCGCGGACCGGATCGCCGCTGATCGAGATCGATCCGCGTTATTTCCGGCCGACCGAGGTCGAATTGCTGCTGGGCGACCCGACGAAGGCGCGGGAAAAGCTGGGCTGGCGGCACACCACATCGTTCGAGGATCTGGTGGCGGAAATGGTCCAGTCGGACCTCCACGCCGTCATGCGGGAAGTGGGGCGAAATGACCGTTTCGAATGATAGCGGATCCGCGGCCGCGCCAGCGCCGATCGATCTTCGCGGCAAGCGGGTCTGGGTCGCCGGCCACCGCGGCATGGTCGGGTCGGCCCTGTGCCGAAGGCTGTCGACCGAGGCATGCGAGGTCCTGACTGTCGACCGCGGAGCCGTCGATCTGACCGACCAGGCGGCGACGAACGCCTGGGTGGACCAGGCCCGGCCCGAACTCGTGTTCGTCGCCGCGGCGCGCGTCGGCGGCATCATCGCCAACGCGACCTATCCGGCGGATTTCATCTACGACAACCTGATGATCGCGGCGAACATCGTGCACGCCGCGCATCGCGCCGGCGTCGAGAAGCTTCTGTATCTCGGGTCGAGCTGCATCTACCCGCGCGAGACGGCCCAGCCGATCCGGGAGGAACAACTGCTGACCGGCGCGCTCGAGCCGACCAACGAGCCCTATGCCGTGGCCAAGATCGCCGGCCTCAAGCTCGCCGAAAGCTATGCCCGCCAGCATGGCAGCCGTTTCGTCAGCGCGTTGCCGACCAGCCTGTACGGGCCGAACGACAATTTCGACCCGGAGACGTCGCATGTGCTACCGGCGCTGATCCGGCGTTTCCACGAAGCGAAGGTGGCCGGCCTTCCGGCCGTCACGATATGGGGCTCCGGCCGGCCGCGACGGGAATTCCTCCATGTCGACGATCTCGCCGATGCCTGCGTGCTGGTGATGCGCCGCTATGACGGGCGGCCGCCGCTCAACATTGGGGTCGGTGAAGATATCGCCATCGCCGACCTGGCGGCGCTTGTCGCCGAGATCACGGGCTATCGCGGGCAGATCCTGTTCGACACGACGCGGCCGGACGGGACGCCGCGGAAGCTGCTGGATGTCAGCCGGATGAGCGCGCTGGGCTGGAGCCCGCGCATCGGCCTGGGCGAGGGCATCGTTGACACCTATGAGCGCTGGCTCGCCGCCGGCGGGCAGGGCGCCGAGGTCCGGCGCGCCGCCTCGGCCTAGCTCCACCTCCCGGACTGAGGTCGCGAATCCGGTTTCGGGCCGAAGCCACCCGCTTCGACCCGATCGCGTTTGGGGCAGCCGCGCCTTCAGCTAGTTCAGCGTCAGGCGCAGCCCGCTCGTCGTCAGCTTCTGCTCGATATGGACAATGTCGCCGGGCTGGACCACGGTCTGCTCCTCGGCGGGAATGTCCTGGTACCGGCCATCGACCAGGCGGGTGATGGCATAGGCCGTCGTCATCGTCGTGATCGCCGAGGCCGTGGTGTCGGCCTGGCGCTTCAGCTCGGACAGCGAGGCCAGCAGGGACGCCAGTTTCTGGTCGTTCCGCGCGATGTCGAGATCGACCTCGCGCAGTTGGGTGGCGTTGTCGTCCGCCATCTTGCTGTGCAGCTCGACGATGCGCTGATCCACATCCAGTTGGTTCTGATGGGCGCGGGCCAGGAACGATTGCCGCTCCAGTCCATCGCGCTGGGTCGCGGAATATTCGCGCTGCACCTCGCGCAGGCGCGACTGGATGGTGAGCTTCTGGTCCGCCAGCGTCTTGGTCGCCGCGACGTCCTCGGCCATCAGGGCCAGTTCGGCGTCGTGCAGCTTGATGCTCTGCTCCAGGGCGGCGATTTCCGGATCGTAGCTGGCGCGCTGGTCCTGCAGCGCCTTTTCCTGATTGCGCAGGACTTCCTGGCGGGTTCGGAACAGCATCGCCTCGGCGTCGACGACATGCTGCATCACCCCGGCGTCCAGCACGCTGTCATGATCGGGCAGGGGGAAGCTGAACTCGCTGCCGGACATCTCGGCCGCAATCCGGGCGTGCCGGACCCGAAGCGAAAACTGCTGCAGCTTCAGGTCGGTGTATTGCTGCTCCGTGTCGATCAGTTGCAGCTTGCCGCTCTCGGTGGTGAACTCCGCACGCCGGGTGCCGCCGCCGACCGCGACCAACTCCAGCGCGATCATGCCGGGCCGGTACTGGTACTGCCCTGGGCGGTCGACGTCGCCGACGACGAAGACTGGCGCATATTCGTCGATCGACACCCGCACGGCATTGCCGTTCTGCACGTACTGGCTCAGGCCGCGGCCGATGCGGTCGGCAATCTCGGTCGGCGTCAATTTCGCCACTGGCACATCACCGAGCATGGGGTATCCGATGCTGCCATCCGGGCCGATGCGGAACTTGCCGGAGAACGCTTCCTGCCCGGCGACGCTGATTATCAGCGTGTCGCCCGGGCCGGCATGATAGGCGGAAGACTGCTGGGCGAAGGCGGTGCCGGCAAGCGGGCCGGCCCAGACCAGGCCGGCGAGAAGCGGAAGGAATCGCGGCAGGGTCGAATACCGCGAGCGCCGTGAGGTGGGGCTGGTCATGTTGATCATTGTCCTGGTGGAACCGGCGGTCCTGCGATGTGGCGTCAGGCTTCCCGGGCGATGCCGATGCCGTCCTTGACCTCGTAGGGCCTGGGCCGCGGCGCCGGGCCTTCGGTGGGGGCCGGCCCGGCCAGCCGGTCGATCTCGTCCTGCTCAAGGCGATAGCCGGACACGCCGTTGAGGATGAGCCCGGAGACGGGCGTGCCGCGGAACGTCAGATGCCGGATCGAGGACAGGACGGCGCTGCGGGTGCTCTTGCCCCAGCGGGCGACGAGCAGCACGGCATCGACAAGGGAGCCAAGCTGCGCCGCGTCCGTCGACGCCCTGACCGCGCCGGTGTCGATGATGATGCGGTCATAGCGCTTGCGCAGCCGTGACAGGAGATCCTGGAACCCCGGCTCGCCGAGGAGATGTTCGGCGGTCAACGCGTCGGGGCGTGCGGCGATGAAATGACTGGGCGAAAGCCTGTCATTCGCGATCGCTTCGTCTAGGCGCTGGCCATCGCGGATCAGGTCCAGCAGCGACACCGGCGGTGTGACGCCCATCTGTTCGGCGATTGTCGGGTTGCGCAGATCCGCGTCGATCAGGATCACCTTCTGTCCGGCCAGAGCCATCGATCGGGCCAGGGCGATGCACAAGGTCGTCTTGCCGTCGCCGGCATCGGCTGAAGTCAGGGCCAGGACCTGCGCCCGGCGGGTTGCCGGCGCGAGGAACAGCGTCGATCGCAGCCGGCGGGCCGCTTCGCCGAAGGGTGAATCCGGCTGTTCCACCACGGCGGCATGGACCGGCATCGCGCCGGCATGGTGGAATTGCGGGATCAGGTCGAAGACAGGCAGCTCCGTGGCATCCTCGAGATCGCGGCGGGACCGGATCCGGACGTCGAATGTCTCGCGCAACAGCGCCAAGCCGACGCCGAGGCCGCATCCGGCCAGGAGGCTGAGCATGACGAAGGGCATCAGCCGGGGACTTGCCGGCACACCCGGCGGTTCCGCCTGGGAGATCAGGCGGGCCTCGGGCACGGCCAGGCCATCCTGCTCGATCGTCTGCTTGTAGCGGGTCAGATAGCTCTCATAGATCGTGCGATTGGCGCTGGCCTCGCGGTCCAGCTGGTTCAACTGCAACTGCGCGGTGTTGGCCGTCGCCTGCGCCGTCTCGGCCTGCTGGAAGGCGAGCTGGAGCGCGTCTTCCTTGTGCTGTTCGACCGCGATCTCGTTTGCCAGGCTGGCGACAACACGGTCGACTTCCTGCCGGATCTGCTGCCGCAGCGACGCCTGCTGCGACCGCAGCGCGGGGATGTCGTTGGCCTTGACCGCGCCGGTATCGGCATATTCGGTCAACTGGCGCTCGACCTTCGCCTGTTCCGCCCGCAATTCCTGGATGATCGGCGACTTCAGCACCTCGGCAAAGGAATCCAGGCCGTCATCGCTCTGGACCAGGCCCTTCGCCGTTTCCAGCCGGGCCTCGGCCGCCGCGCGGTCTGCCCGGGCCTGGATCAAGGCCGTGTTCAGGGTGTTGAGCCGCTGGGCTTCGAGGCTGGCGCCCTCCGAGACGACCATGCCGGCGCTGCGCCGGAAGGTCTCGACCGAGCTCTCCGAGACCTCGAGCTTGTGCCGCAGATCCGACAGCTTGGCGCCGAGCCAGTCGCTGGCGTGCCGCGTGGCGGCGGCCTGCACATCGGTCTGATAGTCGAGATAGGCCTCACCGAAGGCGTTGGCGACCATGGCCGCATAGGCCGGGCTCGCAGCGGTGAAAACGATGAAGATGGTGTAGGAGCGGCCGTCGTTGCTGACCTTCAGGTTGTCGAGCAACTGGTCGACCCGCTCGCGCCGTTCGGCCGGGGACAGGAGGGCGGGCGATCCCGCCGGAGTCTCGGCCGCTGCCGATGGGGCAACTCCCTGCTGCTGCAGCCGGTCAAGCACCCGCTCCGCCATCAGCCGGGAACTGATGACGTCCAGCTCGGTGCGCAGCACCGGGCTTTCCTGCGGCAGCGGCGACAGCACGGCTTCGGTCGAAAGGATCTGAAGCCGGCGGACGTCGAGCGCGACGACCGCCTCGGCGACATAGCGGCGCGGCGAGGTCGCATACAGGGTGAGCCCGAGCGCCAGGAGCGACACCGCGGGAATGGCGATAGCCAGCTTCCGGCGGCGGAAGCAGTTCAGATAGTCCCGCAGGCCCCAGCTATGCCGATTGGCATGTGGCTTCGACACGATCACGTCGGTGGATCCTTGCGCTGATACGAGGAACAGTAGGGAGCAGACGAATGCCGGCCGCTTCCGCGTGCAATCTTGACCGCGGGCGGATCGCTTCGGTGCTACCTGAATCGAAACTCAGTCGGTGTGGAGTTGTCCGGTCGACGTTTCTCGCGGGAACAGATCTCTGATCTTGAATGCGACCTCGGTGCGGTTCCTGGCCTTGAGCTTCTTCATGATGTTGCGGATGTGCACCTTCACGGTGCTCTCGCACAGGTTGAGCTCATAGGCGATGATCTTGTTGGCCTTGCCGCGCCGAAGCGCATCCACCACAGCCGCCTGCCGGGCGGTGAACAGTGTGCCCAGATCCGGCGATACTGCCGTCGTCTCCGCCGTCATGCGCTTGTGGATCGAAAGCAGACTGCTAACGGGGACGAAGACGCCACCGGCACGGGCTAGCCGCACCGCTTCCACCGCGACATTGAGGCCGACGCTGGTCGGAATATAGCCCCGCGCGCCGTATTCGAGGATCTTCATGATGTGGGTCAGACTGTCGACATCGCCGATCGCAATGACCGGGGTGCCTTTGAACTCCTCTGATAGACCGCTGATGTCGAGTTCGACATTGGGATCATCGAAGTTGCGCGACCCCAGGCTCAGCAGGATGGCCGAGGCACGGCCATGCAGTTCGGTCGCCTCACGCCATTCCCCGATACCGCTGAACGAGAATACCGAGGTGTCGGCATCGTTCGCCAGCAGGCCCTTGGCCAAGCATTCCCGATCCAGCGCACGGGAGTCGATGACGATCACGGTCGCCGCATTGGTTCGTAGTTTCGATACCGAGGCACCGGGGTAGTGAGAGGGGGCATCCAGATGGGTGTTGTCAGCGATCGCGGCGGCATTGGAATAATTCGTTCTCGCCAGGTTACTGGATGTTTCAATACGATAGGTCATTTCTGTCCCCCTGTAGCTTGCCGCGGCTTCTGCGGCGAGGTTCGGTGTGAGATATTCTGTTTTAGTAAAATTTTATGCATATTCGCTCGGCTCGCGCTGCTTTGTGCATTTTCCAGACATCTCCAGTTTTCCTTGGAGGAGAAAAAATATTTCCAAGATTTACTGAAGATATATTTCGGACGTCGCAAGTATCACGCTGTCGATGGGAGATATTATCGCATTATGCAAAAATTTGAGCTAATATAAGTTAATCAATTACTACCTCTTTCGAGGGGCGGTGCCGACAAAGATGGAGGGGTATTTCCAGTGTGCTATAACACTTATGCGAGATAGCGGCCGGTTCTGCCCGGCCTCGCCTTTGCGATAGGCCAGAACTCTACTGTCAGGATGCATAAGTACTGGACCACGCCGGAGCCGGGAGTCCGTTCGGCTAATGGGCTCAGGCCGGCAGCAACGCCGCATCAAATCGGGAGTAGGACGGCGCCGGCTCGAAGCCGTCAGGATGCTTGGCGTGCCAGGCCAGGGCCGAGCGGATGATGGTCGGTAGCGTGCTGTTCACCGGTCGCCAGCCGAGATCGCGCCCGATCCTGTCGGGGCAGGCAACCAGCGTCGCCGGATCGCCGTCGCGCCGCGGCCGCATCACGGTGGCAATGCGCCTTCCGGTGATCATCTCCGTGGCTTCGATGATGCTCTTGACACTGTAACCGGTCCCCGAGCCGACATTGTAGCGCAGCCGACCCGATCTTCTAAGATTCAGCAAGGCCCTGACATGGGCGTCGGCTAGGTCGAGAACATGGACGTAATCCCGGATACAGGTCCCATCCGGCGTCGGATGGTCGGCGCCGAAAATGTCGACATGCTCGCGCCGCCCGAGGGCGGCCTGGATGACGATCGGGATCAGGTGCGTTTCCGGATCATGGGCTTCGCCGAGGTCGGCGCAGAACAGCGCGCCGGACGCATTGAAATAGCGCAGGGCGGCGGTACGGACGCCACAGGCCTCCTCCAGCCATCGCAGGACCCCCTCGCACATCACCTTCGATTCCCCATAGGGATTGTTTGGGGCGATCGCCCTGTCTTCGTCGATCTTCTCGCCGCTGTCGGCGTTGAAGATGCTTGCGGTCGAGGACAGCAGGAAGCCCGAGACGCCGGTCGCGGCTGACGACTGCGCCAGGTTGGTCATGATCGTCAGGTTGTGCCGGATGTATTCCATCGGGTTCCGATATGAGTCGCCGACCAAGCTGCGTGCGGCAAAATTCATGACGGCGCTGGGCTTCCCGTCCGCGAAGAGCTGCGAGACATGGTCTTGGTCCCGCAAGTCGCAATGGACGAAGGAGGCTCGCTCGGGGACGGCGTCCCGATGGCCCGTGGACAGGTCGTCCAGGATCGTGACGCGGAAGCCGAGGCGACACAGCAGCCAGGCCACATGGCTGCCGACGTAGCCGGCGCCGCCGGCGACGAAAACATGGTCGTCCGGCGCGGGTTTGGCAGGGGCGGTGAGGCTCATGGCTCTGCTTCCTTCAGCGATGGGTGGTCTGGGTGCCCGATCGGGCATCGATGCTATTCGGAGGGGCCGCCTCGTCCCCTGCGGCGAGGCAGCCGCGGGACCGGGGCTTGAGCAGTCCTGGCTGGCGAGTGCGCGATGACATCGCGTGCATCCTGCTCGTCGACCTCCTGGTGATCCGGCGCGGAGGCACGGATCGGCCGGTGGTTCAGATAGCCCGGGTCGAACTGCGCCAGCGCCGTCAGCCCTTTGCGATCGAGGAATTCGACCTCCGCATTCCGGAACGCGAGCAGGCCACGTTCGCGCAACTCCCGCAGCACCCTGTTGACGTGAATGGCGGTCAGGCCGAGCACGTTGGCGAGATCATGCTGGGTCAGAGGGCAGGAATAGCCGTGACGTGTCCCGTGGCCGATACGTTCGAGCCGCACGCCCAGTTCGAGCAGGAAATGCGCGATCCGGGCGGTGGCGGACCGGCGGCCGATATCGACCAGGCGTTCTGCAAGGATCGCGCCGTCCTGGCTCGCGGCCCATAACAGGGACGACGCCACGCGCGGCCATTGCTGGAACAGTCGGAGGATCGCGATGTTGGAAATCTCGGCAGCCTCGATTTCGGTGATCGTACCGAAGCTCTGATCGGGAGAGGCCAGCAGGCCGGTTCTCAGCCCGGCGATGTCTCCCGGAATCAGGACATCGATCACCTGCCGGCTGCCGTCCTGCAAATCCTTGAAAGTGTAAGCCCAACCTCGCATGATGACGTACAGGGTCTTAATCCCCTCAGCAGGGCGCGGAAAATCTAGCCTGGCCGGAAATTTCTTCGTATTCCCTTGCAGTATTTGGATGATTCTTATGTCCTCGGCGGATAAATCGCCCGTTAACATCAACCTTTCGGTCATCGGGGATTTCTTTTGCTCCATCCCAAATATCTTCCTCGGTTGCCTGCTGAGCGAGGCGTCCCATTCAATATCTGTTGCATTTGATTAAATTTCAATATGCCGGACACTAGATCGTTCTGGCATGAAGATCCACCGAAGGTGGGAGCACCGATTCCAAGCGGGCCGTCAGGTCCGACGAAATCAGCGCCCAGGCGCTGCCCCGAGCGTCGTCCTAACTAACTGCATATATCCAGGACAAGGAGCGAAAGTAACCTGAACAAGTGGTGGTCCGCGGCCGATCTTCCGGCGAGGCCATGCCGTGTCGATAGGCCGAATGAGCCATTATCTCTCGTCGACCATACCAGATTGGAGGACAGCCTCTCCTATCGGTCGAGGGGCCTCATTCCACCTCAGTCGATGCGGTGGATGGAGCAGAAATCCTCCCCTCCATTCGAGGCAACCTGCTGTGTCGGTGACCTGACCAAGCGTCCTACTCGACGCGTCCGATTTCATGCCGGTGGCGGAAGAAACCGGGGCGATTCTAGCCATCGGCGACTGGGTGCTGCAGCAAGCCTGCGCCGTTGCCATGGCCTGGCCAAGGCAGATGCGGCTTGCCGTAAACCTGTCGCAGGTGCAGTTCGGCAAGCATGCTCTAGTGCGGTTGGACGAACATTCGCTGCGCGCCACCGGGATCGAACCGGCCCGGCTTAAGCTCGAGATCACCGAGACCGTCCTGCTCAACGACGATATCGGGACCCGGTCTGCCCTGGGACAACTGCGTGAGTTGGGGATGCGGATCAGCATCGACGATTTCGGAACCGGCTATTCGTCCCTGAGCCATCTGCGCAGCTTCTCCATCGACAAGATCAAGGTCGATCAGGGGTTCGTGCGGACCCTTGAGGAGGGCGGTGAATCCAGCGTGATCATCAAGGCGATCCTGGCGCTGGCAGAGGGCTTGAAGATTGAGGCGTGCGCCGAAGGTGTCGCGACCGAAGCGCAGGTGCGGGAATTCCTCGCCCGGGCGTCATAGCGGTCAGCCTGCGACGACACCCCGGCCGCGCCGGCTGCGTGGCATGATTGTCAGTCCTGCCTGACAATCGAGCATCGAAGGCATGTTGCAAGGCAGTCAGCAGGTGCCTGCCGATTCGCTCCGCCATATTTTACAAAAACCGCGATAGCCTAAAATCCAATACGTCGAATGGCATAATAAGCCGAATTCAGAATTTATTCACAGAATAAAAAAATATTTTCCTAGTAAATTTCGAATTTAAAATAAGATATTATTCAATTTCATCAGAATCAATTTAATTTCTTGCGGCATGTT
>NZ_JBYRFX010001149.1:0-15063 GCF_057815775.1 Inquilinus sp. | reverse complement strand
CCTGATGCTGGGCGGCCCGGTGTGCCTGCCCGACGAGGAAATCACCCGGGTGATCGAGAAGTTCAAGGATTACGGCCCGCGCCCGAAGCAGGCGGCCTGAGCGGCGATGGCGTCTGAGGCGGAGCAGGAGAACGGGGCCGTCGTCGACCTGCTGGTGGTCGGCGGCGGCGTCAACGGTGCCGGCATCGCCCGCGACGCGGTGGGGCGCGGCCTGTCGGTGCTGCTATGCGAGAAGGGCGACTTGGCCGAGGGCACGTCGAGCCGCAGCGGCAAGCTGGTGCATGGCGGGCTGCGCTATCTCGAATATTACGAGTTCCGCCTGGTGCGCGAGGCGCTGATCGAGCGCGAGGTGCTGCTGGCGGCGGCGCCGCACATCATCTGGCCGATGCGCTTCGTGCTGCCGCATGACCGGGGCCTGCGCCCGGCCTGGCTGCTGCGGCTGGGGCTGTTCCTGTACGACCATCTCGGCGGTCGCAAGCGCCTGCCGCCCAGCCGCGGCCTGAACCTGCGCCGCGCCCCGGAGGGATGGTCGCTGCAGGACCGTTTTTCCAGGGGGTTCGAATATTCCGACTGCTGGGTCGACGATGCCCGGCTGGTGGTGCTGAATGCCCTGGGTGCGGCCGAGCGCGGCGCTGAGATCCTGACCCGGACCGAATGCGTGTCCCTGCGCCGGCAGGGCGGGCTGTGGCACGCCGTGTTGCGCGGAACCGATGGTGCCGAACGGCATGTGACAGCCCGCGCCGTGGCCAACGCCGCCGGCCCCTGGGTCGACCGGGTGCTGACCGGCACCGCCGGCCTGACCTCCACGAAGAAGATCCGGCTGGTGCGCGGCAGCCACATCGTGGTGCCGAAATTCTACGACGGGCCGCAGGCCTATCTCGTGCAGAACACCGACAAGCGGGTGATCTTCATCAACCCCTATGAAGGCGGCCACCTGCTGATCGGCACCACCGACATCCCGCAATCCGGCGACCCGGACCGGGTGGCGGTGGACCCGCAGGAAATCGCCTATCTCTGCGGTGTCGTGAACCGCGCGTTCCAGCGCCAGATCGGACCCGCCGACGTGGTGCACGCCTTCGCCGGCGTCCGCCCGCTGTTCGACGACGATGCCGCCAACCCGTCGGCCGTCACCCGCGACTACGTCTTCGATGTCGATGCGGAGAACGGGCAGGCACCGATCCTGTCGGTGTTCGGCGGCAAGATCACCACCTTCCGCAAGCTGGCGGAGCACGCGCTGGACCGGCTGCGCCCGTTCTTCCCGGCGATGGGCCCGGCCTGGACCGCGGCAGCCACCCTGCCCGGCGGCGACATGCCGGACGCCGATTTCGACCGCTGGCTGGCCGGGTTCCGCCAGCGCCATCCCTGGCTGCCGGAGGATCTGGCGATTCATTACGGCCGGCTGTATGGCACCCGGGCCGAAGCACTGCTGGACGGCGCCGGCACGGTTGCCGATCTCGGCCGGTGTTTCGGCGGCACGCTGTATGAGCGCGAGGTGGCTTATCTGCGCGCCCAGGAATGGGCCGAGGACGCCGAGGACATCCTGTGGCGCCGCACCAAGCACGGGCTGCACCTGACCCCGGACGAGACCGCCGCCTTCGCGCAATGGTTGGACGCCGAAGCCCCTTCGGCGCCCCGCGCCGCCGCCCGCTGAGTTCCGGAGAGGCCAATGACCCTCGACCCGTCGACCGACCCCGACCTTCGCGCCCTGCGCCGCCTGTCCGCCGAACTCGGCCGCGACCCGGACCGGGTGCAGGCGGCCGGCGGCAACACCTCGCTGAAGCGCGACGGCGTGATGTGGATCAAGGCGTCCGGCACCTGGCTGGCCGCGGCCGAGGATGAGGACATCCTGGTGCCGGTGCGGCTGGATCCGCTGCTGCAGGCGATGCGCGACGGCGACCCTGGCGCGGAGACCGCCCGCGCCTTCGTGATGGCCGAGCACAATCCGCGCGGGCTGCGGCCGTCGATCGAGACCACCGTGCATGCGGTGCTGCCCTTCGCCGTGGTGCTGCATGTGCATTGCGTGTCGACCATCGCCCTGGCGCTGCGGACCGACGCGGAGGCGCGCCTGGCCGAGCGGCTGGACGGGCTGCCCGGCGTCGACTGGGTGTTCGTACCCTATTGCAAGCCCGGCCTGACCCTGTCGCACGCCATCGCGGCGCGGCTGCGGCCCGCCACCAATGTCGTGGTGCTGGGCAATCACGGGCTGGTGGTGGCGGCGGATGGCGTCGCGGAGGCAGGCGCGCTGCTCGACCGTGTCTGCGCCGCCCTGGCCCTGCCCCGCCGGCCGGCGCCGGACGCGTCGCCCGAGATCCTGGCCGATTTCATCCGCGGCACACCCTACCAGCTGCCGCGCGACCCCGTCGCCCATGATGTGGCAACCGATCCAAACAGCCTGGCGCTGGCGACCGCCGGGGCCTTCTATCCGGACCATGTCATCTTCCTCGGCGCCGCCGTCGCCACGGCCGATACGCCCGAAGAGCTGGCAGCGCTGGGCCGGCAGCCGCGCGCGCCGGCGATCGTGGCGGTGCCCGACCGCGGCGTGGTGCTGCATGAGGGCGTGCTGCGCGGCGCGGACGAGATGGCGCGTTGCCTGGCCGATGTCGCCGGGCGGGTGCCGGCCGGCGCGCCGACCCGCGCCTTCACCGCCGCCCAGGTCGATGAGTTGACCCAATGGGACGCGGAGCAGTATCGCCAGTCGTTGAGCCGGCAAGGAGCATAGATATGGCGGAGACGGCACGCGCGATCGGCATCGATGTCGGCACCTCCGGCGTGCGGGGGGTGGCGGTGGACGCCGCCGGGCGCCCGGTCGGCCGCGGCGCCATGGCGACCGACAGTCCCGGCCTGGATCCACGCGACCCGGAGGTGTGGTGGCTGGCCACGGTGGCGGCGCTGCGCCGGCTGGCGGCCGAGGCCGACCTGTCCAAAGTGGGCGCGCTCGCCGTCGACGGCACCTCCGGCACCGTGCTGGTGACCGATGCGGCCGGGCGGCCGGTCGGGCCGGCGCTGATGTACAACGATGCCTGCCCGGATGAGGCGGTGCTGGCGGCCATCGACGCCGTGGCGCCGGCCGGCAGCGCCGCCCGTGGCCGCAGCTCCGCCCTCGCCCGCGCCCTGGTGCTGCTGCGGCGGCCCGGCGCCGTGCGGGTGCTGCACCAGGCCGACTGGATCGCCGGCCGGCTGTCCGGCCGCTTCGACGTCACCGACGAGAACAATGCGCTGAAGACCGGCTACGACCCGGTGGCCCGGCGCTGGCCGGACTGGATCTTCGGCCTCGGCATCGACCCCGGCGCGCTGCCGCGGGCGGTGGCGCCCGGCACCCCGACCGGCCCGGTCGGGGACACGGCCATCGGCCTGGGCCTGCCTGCCGGCGCCGTGGTCTGCGCCGGCACCACCGATGGCTGCGCATCGTTCCTGGCGACGGGGGCGGACGCGATCGGCGATGCGGTCACGGCGCTCGGCTCGACCCTGGTGCTCAAATTATTGTCCGACCGACCGGTCGATTCTCCGCAGCATGGCGTGTACAGCCATCGCATGGGCGACCGCTGGCTGGTCGGCGGCGCCTCCAACAGCGGCGGCGCGGTGGTGGCACAGCTGTTCGGGCGCGACCGGCTGCCGGCGCTGACCGCGGCGCTGCGGCCCGACCGGCCGACCGGCCTGTCCTATTACCCGCTGCCGAAGCCGGGCGAGCGCTTCCCGGTGGCCGACCCGCAGCTGGCGCCGGTGCTGGAGCCGCGCCCGGCGGATGAGGCGGTGTTCTTCCAGGGCGTGCTGGAGGGCATTGCCGCGATCGAGGCCCGCGCCTATCGCCTGCTGGTCGAGCTGGGCGCCCCCGCCGTCACATCGCTGCGCAGCGTCGGCGGCGGCAGCGCCAATGCCGGCTGGACCGAGATCCGCCGGCGGCAACTGGACGTGCCGTTCCTGCCGGCCTTGTCCGAAGATGCGGCAGAGGGTACAGCCCGGCTGGCCCTGGCCGGACTCGGAGGATCTTGATGCTGGAGATCGGTACCATCGAGCGGATCGACGGAATCGGCGCGCTGATCGACCGCTTCGGCAGCTTCTTCATCGACCAGTACGGCGTGCTGCATGACGGCCGCCATCCCTATCCCGGCGCGATCGAGGCGCTGCGCCGGCTGAAGGATGCCGGGTGCCGGGTCGTGCTGCTGTCCAATTCCGGCCGGTCGGCCGCCTACAACAGCAGGCGGATGGAGACGCTGGGCTTCGCCCGCGACAGCTATGACCATTTCGTCACCTCAGGCGATGTGGCGCTGGCGCTGCTGCGCAGCGGCGGCCTGCCGGTCGCCCCCGGCTCCGGCACCCGCTGCCTGGTGATCTCCAGCGGCGAGGATCGCGGTTTTGCCGAGACGCTGGGCTTCGCCGAGGCCGAGACCGGCGACGCCGCCGATCTGGTGGTGATCGCCGGCAGCCAGGGGCACCTGATTCCGCTGGAGCGCTATCGCGAGCTGCTGGCCCCAGCCGCCGCCCGCGGCGTGCCGGCGCTGTGCACCAACCCGGACAAGATCATGCTGACGGCGCAGGGCCCCGCCTTCGGCGCCGGCCGCATCGCCGAGATGTACGAGGCGCTCGGCGGCACCGTCACCTGGGTCGGCAAGCCGCATCCCCTGATGTACCGCCATGCCGCCGAGGTCGCCGGGGTGGACCGCCCGCGGGACGTGCTGTGCGTCGGCGACAGTGTCGAGCACGACATCGCCGGCGCCCGCGGCTTCGGCGCCGCCGCCGCCCTGGTCCGCACCGGCATCCATGCCGGCCTGGGCGATGAGGAGATGGCCCGGGAGTTCCAGGCCGTCGGCTGCGTGCCGGATATCCTGCTGCCGTCCTTCCGTTGGTGAGGCGGGCGTTACTGCCGTAACCGGATTCTCCAGGGCCGAAATCAGACCGCAACGCCGCCGGCCGAGGCTGTCAGCGTCGGACATCGTGTTGTCCGAACGGTCTGAGCAGGAAGCCCGAACATGGACGCCAACCAGGCGGATGATTTCGACGAGCGCGTGCGCGCCAACCAGCGCAGCCTCGCCGCCGACCTGAAGCCGCATTATGATTTCATCGTCTGCGGCGCCGGATCGGCCGGATCGGTCGTGGCCCGCCGCCTGGCGGAAAACCCCGATGTCAGCGTGCTGCTGCTGGAGGCCGGCGGGTCCGACGACGTGCCGGCCGTGATGGATTCCACCCTGTGGCCGACCAACCTGGGCACCGAGCGCGACTGGGGCTTCCAGGCACTGCCGAATCCGCGGCTGAACGGCCGCGCCCTGTCGCTGTCGATGGGCAAGGTGCTGGGCGGCGGGTCCAGCATCAACGGCCAGGTCTGGTCGCGTGGGCACAAGAACGACTGGGACTATTTCGCCGCCGAATCCGGCGACCCGGCCTGGGGCTACGAATCCGTTCTGGGCCTCTATCGCCGGATCGAGGATTGGCACGGCGGGCCGGACCCGGTGCGGCGCGGCACCGGCGGGCCGGTCTTCATACAGCCGGCCCAGGATCCGATCGCCATCGCCCCGGCCATGCTGGAGGGCGCACGTTCGATCGGCATCCCGAGCTATGACGACCAGAATGGCGAGATGATGGAAGGCCCCGGCGGCTGCGCCATCGCCAACCTGATCGTGCGCAACGGACGGCGGCAGTCGATCTTCCGCAGCTATGTCCATCCCATTATGGACCGGCCGAACCTGACGGTGCTGATCCACAGCCTGGTGACGCGCGTGATCGTCGAAGGCCGGCGCGCCACCGGGGTCGAGGTCGAATTCGACGGCCAGACGCATCGCATCGGCGCCGGGCGCGAGGTGGTGCTGTCGCTGGGCGCGATGCACACGCCCAAGGTGCTGATGCAGTCCGGCATCGGCGACCAGGACGACCTGGCCCGCTTCGGCATCGGCATGATCCAGCACCTGCCGGGCGTGGGCCGGAATTTCCAGGACCATCTGCTGGTTGCCGGCTGCCTGTGGGAATACGAGCGCCCGATCGCCCCGCGCAACAACCTGGGCGAAGCCACCCTCTTCTGGAAGAGCGACGCGGCGCTCGATACGCCCGACCTGCAGCCGATCCAGGTCGAGATCCCTTACGTCAATGCCGAGACCGCCAAGCTGAATCCACCGGCCGCCAGTTGGTGCCTCCTGCCGTCGCTGGTGCGGCCGAAGAGCCGGGGCCGGATCCGGCTGACCGGACCGAACCCGCTGGACCCGATCGAGATCGACGCCAACGCGCTGGCAGACCCCGCCGACCTGAAGGCGCTGGTCACCTGTGTCGAGATCTGCCGTGAGATCGGCAATTCGCCGGCGCTGAGGCCCTTCACGAGGCGCGAGGTGATGCCGGGCGGGCTGACGGGCACGGTGCTGGAGAACTTTGTGCGCGACGCCATCGTCACCTATTTCCACCAGACCTGCACCGCCAAGATGGGCCGGGACGAGATGTCGGTGGTGGATGGCGAGTTGCGGGTCTACGGCGTCGACAACCTGCGCATCGCCGACGGGTCGATCATGCCGCGGGTAACCACCGGCAACACCATGGCGCCTTGCGTGGTCATCGGCGAACGGGCGGCGGACCTGCTGCGGCGCGACCACCGGCTGTGATCCCGTCGCCGGCCCAGCCGGCGACATCCCCGCCCGGCTAGGCCGGGCTGGGGCGGTTCAGGAAGGAGGCGATGATGGCCTCGCCCATGCGGACGAACCGGGCGCTGGGCCCTTCGGCCCCGACGCTGTTCCGGCTGACGCGGGCGCCTTCCAGCAGCAGCCACAGAGTATCGGCCAGCAATTCGGCCTGGATGGCGCCGGCGCTCCGGCACAGCGCCACCAGCCGCTCGCGCTGATCGATCTTGAAGTCCTCGACCACCCGATGCGCCGGGTGATCCGGCTCCGCCAGTTCCACGATGGCGTTGACCATGTCGCAGCCGCGCCTGTCCTGGACCACGCATTCCGCGCAGCCCCGGAGCCAGGCGTGCAGCCGCGCCACGGGATCTTTCGGATGGTCGGCTTCCAGCCCGGTCCAGATCGCATCGGCTTCCGCAGCGAAACGATGCAGACATTCGACGATCAGATCGTCCTTCGAGTTGAAATGACGATACAGCGTCATCTTATTGGTGCCGGCCGCCTCGGCGATCGCATCAACGCCAACACCACGAAAGCCATGCTTGTGAAACAGGTCGCGAGCCGTGCCGACGATCCGTTCACGCGGGCGCAATGCTTCGGATTGCAACTGCAATCGTGCTTTTTCGGCGGGCGTTACCACTGTTGTCGTCATCTTCTCTTGACGCGCTGGACGGTCCATACCAATATGACGTTACTTACCGGTAACACCCCGATCGGCATGGGTCAAGACTTGATCCAGGCGCGGGGTGTTCGGGCGTTTTCAAGGGATCGCTTGACGCCGCCCGTGCCGAACGATAATCAACCACATGGTTATTTAACCCAGAGGTTTACTATGGCCTGTCGCCTGGCCGCCTCACGTCCCGTCTGCGGCCAGCGCCGGTGCGAGGCTTTCCAGCCGTCGCGCGCCCTGGATTTGCGAAACCAGTACGCCCGGGTTCCCTCATGATCGGTTTCTTCGTCCAGCGTCCGATCTTCGCATCGGCCATCGCCGTCATCATGGTGCTGGCCGGCGCCATCAGCTATTTCCTGCTGCCGATATCGCAGTTCCCCGACATCACGCCGCCGCAGGTCGTGGTCAGTGCCCAGTATCCGGGCGCCAGCGCCCAGGTCGTGGCCGACACGGTGACCACGCCGCTGGAGCAGCAGATCAACGGCGTCGAGGGCATGATGTACATGTCGTCGACCTCGTCGAACGACGGCACCTCGAACATCACCGTCACATTCCAGGTCGGCTACCCCCTCAGCATCGCCGCGGTCGACGTGCAGAACCGGGTGTCGCAGGCGGCCTCTTCGCTGCCGGCGATCGTCAACCAGGGCGGCATCACGATCCAGAAGCAGAACCCGAACTTCGTGCTGATCGTCGACCTGACGTCGCCGGACGGGTCGGTCGACCCCGTGGAGCTGAGCAACTACGCCTATCTGCAGATCGTCGACCCGATCAAGCGCCTGCCCGGTGTCGGCAATGTCCAGATCTTCGGCGAGCGGCGCTACTCCATGCGCATCTGGCTGGATCCCGACAAGCTGGCCAATCTGGGCGTCACCGCGGTCGACGTGCAGGACGCGGTGGCCGAGCAGAACGTGCAGGTCGCGGCCGGCAAGATCGGCCAGTCGCCCGCCCCCGCCGGCACCGCCTTCGAGCTGCAGGTCAACGCCACCGGCCGCCTGAGTGACCCGGCCCAGTTTGGCGACATCGTCGTTCGCGCCGATCCGACGACCGGATCGGTGGTGCGGCTGCGCGACGTCGCCCGGATCGAGCTCGGCGCCCTGCAATACTCGTCCTCCGGCTATTTCGGCGGCCGGCCGGCCGTGGTCATCGCCGTCTTCCAGCAGCCGGGATCGAACGCGCTGGCGCTGCAGGCAGCGGTCCAGTCCAAGATGGAGGAGCTGAAGCAGCGCTTCCCCAAAGGCATCGAATACGGCATCCGCTACGACACCACGCGCTTCGTGTCGGCGGCGATGGAAGACGTGCTGAAGACGCTGCTGGAAGCGCTGGCGCTGGTCGTGCTGGTGGTCTTCGTCTTCCTGCAGAGCTGGCGCACCACCCTGATCCCGGTCATCGCCATCCCGGTGTCGCTGATCGCGACGCTGGCGATCATGGAGGGCATGGGCTTCTCGCTGAACATGCTGAGCCTGCTCGGCATGGTGCTGGCCATCGGCCTGGTCGTCGATGACGCCATCGTCGTGGTCGAGAATGTAGAGCGGCAGCTGGAGGCCGGCCTGCCGCCCCTGGCGGCGACGCGCAAGGCGATGACCGAGGTCACCGGCCCGATCATCGCCACCACGGCGGTGCTGATGGCGGTGTTCATCCCGGTCGCCTTCATCCCGGGCGTCTCCGGCCGCCTGTACAATCAGTTCGCCCTGACCGTCGCCATCTCCGTCGGCCTGTCGGCCTTCAACTCGCTGACCCTGAGCCCGGCCTTGAGCGCCGCGTTCCTGCGGCACCGGCCGGGCACGAATTTCGCGCCCTTCCGCTGGTTCAATGCCGGCTTCAACTGGCTGTCGCACGGCTATGCAGCCCTGGTGCGGTTCCTGATCCGCATCCGCTGGCTGGTCATGGTCCTGTTCGTGGGCGGGCTGGGCTTGACCTACTGGGTGTCGACACAGCTGCCATCGACCTTCCTGCCAGTCGAGGACCAGGGCTATTTCTTCGTCGTCATCCAGTTGCCCGACGGCGCATCGCTGGAGCGCACCGAAGCGGTGGCGAAGAAGACCCGCGAGATCCTGGAGGCGACGCCGGGCGTCGAGACGGTGGGCGAGATCGTCGGCCTGAACTTCCTGACCAGCGCCTCGCAATCGAACTCCGCGGCCCAGTTCGCCATTCTGAAGCCCTGGTCCGAGCGCGGACCGGACGAGAGCGCATCTGCCCTGGCCAAGAAGGTCGGCGGCCAGCTTTGGATGCAGGTCCCTGAAGCCCTCGCATTTGCCTTCGATCCGCCGTCGATCCCGGGCATCAGCACCACGGGCGGCTTCGAATTCCAGGTCGAGGACCTGTCCGGCCAGGGTGCGATCGCCCTGAGTGCTGCGACCCAGGCGGTGCTGGCAGAGGCCCGGAAGCAGCCTGAGCTGGACGCGCAGCAGATGTTCAGCAGCTTCAGCACCACCACGCCGCAATACAATTACGATTTGGATCGCAACAAGGCGAAAATGCTGGGGCTGAACCTGCCCGACGTGTTCAACACCCTGCAGATCTATCTCGGGTCGCTGTACATCAACGACTTCAACCTGTTCGGCCGCACCTTCCGCGTCACCATCCAGGCGGACAAAGATGCCCGCGGATCGGCATCCGACCTCTCGCGCCTCTATGTCCGCAACTCGGCCGGCGGCATGGTGCCGCTGAGCACGCTGGGCGACCTGAAGCCGATCGCCGGGCCGGACACGGTGCCGCACTACAACAACTACACTTCGGCCAAGATCAACGGCTCACCCGCCCCGGGCTACAGCTCGGGCCAGGCGATCGCGGCGATGGAGCGGGCGGCGGCCACGGCGCTGCCACCCGACTTCACCTATGAATGGACCGGCATCACCTTCCAGGAATTGCAGGCCGGGTCGGTGGCGTCCCTGGTGTTCGGCCTCGCCATCGTCTTCGTGTTCCTGATCCTGGCGGCGCAGTATGAGAGCTGGTCGATGCCGTTCATGGTGCTGCTGGCGGTGCCATTGGCCCTGTTCGGCGCCTTCGCCGCGCTGTGGGCCCGGTCGATGCAGATCGACGTCTACTCGCAGATCGGCCTGGTCATGCTGATCGGCCTGGCCGCCAAGAACGCCATCCTGATCGTGGAGTTCGCCAAGCGGCTGCGCGAGGAGGGCCACAGCATCGTCGACGCGGCGGCGGAAGCCGGCCGGCTGCGGCTGCGGCCGATCCTGATGACGGCCTTCGCCTTCATCCTGGGCGTGGTGCCGCTGATGCTTGCCACCGGCGCCGGCGCCGCCAGCCGCCAGTCGATCGGCACCAGGGTGTTCGGCGGCATGCTGGCCGCCACCATCCTGACCCTGATCGTCGTCCCCGTGTTCTACGCCGTGATCGAATCCCGGCGCGAGCGCCGCGGCGGCGCGGAGAACCCCCATGTTACCGACGGCCATCGGCTCGAGCCGAAGGCCGACCCGGCCGAATAGGATTGGAGAACCGCGCCATGCGCGTCCGTACCGTCATCCTGGGATCGATCGTCGTGGTTGCCGCCGTCGCCGCCGGCCTGTACCAGACCGGCCACCTTCCCCTGGCCCTGCTCGGCAGCCCGGTGCATGCCGAAGCAGCGGCACCAGCCGGGGGGCCCCCGCCCACGCCGGTGCCGGTGGCGGCGGTGCTCAAGCGGTCGCTGCCGATCTATCTCGACTACTCCGCGCGAACCGAATCGATCGCCGCCATCAGCCTGCAGGCCAAGGTCTCCGGCTATATCCAGGCGCAGCCGGCGGCCGATGGCACCGACGTCAAGCAAGGTGACCTGCTGTACAAGATCGACCCGCGCGACTTCCAGACCGCGCTGGACCAGACCAACGCCCAGCTGCAGCGTGACCAGTCCAACATCGACTATCTGCGCTCGAATTACGACCGTGGCACCGAGCTGACCAAGAACGGCTGGCTGGACAAGGACACCTACGACCAGCGCCAGAGCAATCTGAAGCAGGCCCAGGCGACCCTGGCCAGCGACCAGGCGGCACAGCGCCAGGCCGAGTTGAACCTGGGCTACACCGAGATCCGCGCTCCTTTCGCCGGGCGGCTCGGTCGCAACCAGGCCCCGGTGGGAACGCTGGTCGCCAACGGCGGCAGCCCCGTCAACACCCTGGTGCAGCTCGACCCGATCTACGTGACGTTCAACCCCAGCGAGGCCGAGCTGGCCAAGATCCGGGCCGCGAAGGGCGCGGGGAAGGTCACGATCGACGTGCTGTTGCCGGGCGAGACCGAGGCGAAGCACCAGGGCGAGCTGACCTTCCTGGACAACGCCGTCGACAACCGCACCGGGACGATCCTGGCGCGCGCCACCGTCGGCAATGCCGACTTCGCCCTGCTGCCCGGCCAGTATGTCCGCGTGCGCGTCCATCTGAAGCCGCAGCCGGACGCCCTGATGATACCGCAGGTGGCGGTCGCCGCGAGCCAGTTCGGCCGTTACGTCTATACCGTCAGCAAGGACAACAGGGCGGAACAGCACCTGGTGACCCTGGGCCCGACGGATGGCGAACTGGTCGCCATCGAGAAGGGGCTTACCGAGGGCGACACCGTCATCACCGGCAACCTGCAGAAGATCTTCTATCCTGGCATGCCGGTGCAGCCGCAGGCGCCGCAGGCCGCCCCCGCCGCCGGGTCCTGACCCGCGCGGCCACGGCCGCAATCCAGCAGCAGACAGCATGATCCAGCCGGCGGCGCCCCCGGGCGCCGCCGTTTTTTTGTCTGCGCGGCCATAGGCAGGAAGCATCGAAACCAGAGGCAGCCCGTATTGTCCCGCCCCGGCACAGGGATGGTATCCGTTCCGGCAACGCATCGGCCGTCGCACAGCGCCGGCCCGGCCATGCCCGAGACTTCGGGGCAGACCGGCGACAGGGAGGAACGACCCACCTCATCCGCCTTCGGACAGAGAGCTGCCATCATCATGACCGGTGTTCCGAACCCTGCGTCGCGGCGAAGCCGGGCGACCGTGGCCTTTGCCCGTGCCTTGGCGGTGTGGCGCGACGCCGTCCGGATCGGCGAGGCCGGGGCAGCCCCGGTGCTGGACCTGGTGATCCGCCTGTGGCTGGCCCAGACCTTCTGGGTGTCCGGCATCGTCAAGGCATCGGACTGGAACGCAGCGCTGTTCCTGTCATCCCACGAATATCCGGTGTCGTGGATGAACCCGGTGCTGGCCGCCTGGCTCGGCATCGCCATCGAACTGGTCGGGCCGGTCCTGCTGGCCCTCGGCCTGGCGACGCGGTTCGCCGCAGTGCCGATGCTGATCCTGACGCTGGTGGTGCAATACGCCTACCTGCCGCTGGACACCAACCTGCTGCAGGCCGTGCTGTTCGGCTGGTATGTGGTGATGGGCGCCGGCCCGATCTCGCTCGACCGCCGGATCGACCGCGGCATCGCCGCGACGGCGGTGCCGTTGGCCCGCCCACTGATGCGGTTCTTCACGGTCGTCACCCGCCTGGGCGGCCCGCCCTACCGGCTGTTCCTGCGGTACTGGATCGCCGCGATCTTCTTCGCCTCGGGCCTGGTCAAGATCAGCGATTTCGATACGACGATCCTGCTGTTCCAGTCGGAATACAGCGTACCGGTCCTGTCCCCGGTGCTGGCGGCCTATCTGAGCACGGCGGCGGAGCTCGGCTGTTCCGTTCTGATCGTGCTCGGCCTAGCCTCGCGGCCGGCCGCGCTGGCGCTGATCGGCCTGACGCTGGTGATCGAGATGACCTATCTGCACCATGTCGACCATCTCTACTGGATGGCGCTGCTGGGCCTGATCGTGCTGCGCGGCCCCGGGCTGCTGTCGGTCGATGCCCTGGTCGGCCGTGTCCTGCAGCGGCGCTTCCCGGCGATGCAGGACGTCCATTTCTCGACCCTGCACGACCTGCCGCATGTGGTGATCGTCGGCGCCGGCTTCGGCGGCGTCGCCGCGGCGCGGGCGCTGCGCCATGCGCCGTGCCGGGTTACCCTGGTCGACCGCCACAATTACCACCTGTTCCAGCCGCTGCTGTACCAGGTGGCCACGGCGGCCCTGTCGCCGGCCGACATCGCCACGCCGATCCGCAGCATGTTCCGGGACCAGACCAACGCCCGCATCCTGCTGGGCCGGGTCACCGGCGTCGACCCGGTGACGCAGGAGGTCTTCATCGGCGCCGAATCCCTCTATTACGACCACCTGGTCCTGGCCACCGGGGCCCGGCACGCCTATTTCGGCCATGACGAGTGGGAGAAGGCGGCGCCGGGGCTGAAGAAGATCGAGGACGCGACCGACATCCGACGCCGCCTGCTGCTGGCCTTCGAGCAGGCCGAAGGCGCGGCCGACGCGACGGAGCGGCTGGAGCTGATGACCTTCGCCGTGGTCGGCGGCGGCCCGACCGGGGTCGAGCTGGCCGGCGCCATCGCCGAACTGGCGCATCACGGTATGGCGCGCGAGTTCCGGACCATCGAGCCGGCGCTGGCCCGGGTGCTGCTGATCCAGGCGGGCCCGCGCATGCTGCCGACCTTCCCGGAGACGCTGTCGGCCGCCGCCGCCCGGGCGCTGGAAGCGCTGGGCGTCGAGCTGCTGCTGGACAGCGCGGTGGAGGCGATCGACGAGACCGGCGTCGTCGTCAACGGCCGGCGGATCGGCGTCCGTACCGTGTTCTGGGCCGCCGGGGTGGTCGCATCGCCGGCGGCGAAATGGCTGAAGGCCGAGGCCGACCGCGCCGGCCGGGTGCGGGTGCTGCCCGACCTGACGATCCCCGGCCTGCCCAATGTCTTCGCCATCGGCGACACCGCCTGGTCGGACGCCTGGGGCGGCAAGCCGGTGCCGGGGCTGGCCCCCGCCGCGAAGCAGGGCGGCACCTATGCCGCCCAGGTGATCCGGTCGCGGCTGGACGACCGGCCGGCGCCGCCGCCCTTCCGCTACCGCCATCTCGGCAGCCTCGCCACCATCGGCCGGCGCGCGGCGGTGGCGGATTTCGGCCGGATCCGGTTGAGCGGGCCGCTGGCGTGGTGGCTATGGGGCGCCGTGCACATCGCCTTCCTGGTCGGCGTGCGCAACCGGGTCGCCGTCGCCTTCGACTGGTTCTGGGCCTATCTCACCTTCCGGCGCAGCACCCGGCTGATCACCGATCGCACGCAGGACTGAAATCAGCGAACGGGAAGGCGGCGAAAGGTTTCATAGCCGCCGGATATCGAACCCATAACGACAGGGCATTTTATCCATTGTCTTCAGCGGCTTAGCGTCCTGTTGTCCGGCGCTGACCAAGGCGCCCCACGACGGAGACGACACATGACCACCAAGACAGCCGCCCTGACCATCACCTCCGCCCTGTTCGGCGCGGTGGCCCTGGCTGCCATCGCCGCCCCGAGCACCGCCAACGCGGCCGATCTGGCGAAGTGCTACGGCATCGCGCTCGCCGGCCAGAACAGCTGCGCCAACCAGGCCGGGACTCATTCCTGCGCCGGCCAGTCCAAGGTCAGCTACGACGGGTCCGAATGGCGGGCGGTCGGCAGCGCCGCGATCTGCAGCGAGCTCGGCGGCAAGACCGACGCCTTCAAGGGCGTGAATCCGAATCCGAAGAAGGCCTGACCGGCTTCCCCGGCCCAAGGTCCGACCGCATGAGCCCTCTCCTTCCTGGCGCGAATGCGGTGGCGGCGCCGATACCTGCACGGGCAGGTATCGGCCTGCGCCACCGTCACGTGGTGGATGTCCTGCGCACGCCACCCGATATCGGTTGGGTCGAGATCCACAGCGAGAACTACCTGTCCGATGGCGGGCCGCGCCTCGCCGCGCTGGAGCGGATCCGGCGGGACTTTCCGCTCAGCTGCCATGGCGTCGGC
>NZ_JBYRFX010001148.1:0-6032 GCF_057815775.1 Inquilinus sp. | reverse complement strand
GGCTTTCCCGTCCGAGCGAGGCGCCCCCCTGCTGCACACGAACATTTTGCGGCAAGCATGGGCTCCGATTCTGAAGGCGGCCGAACTGTCCGGCGAGGGCTATGGCTTCCACAGTCTCCGCCACGCCGCAGCGTCCCTCTTCATCGGCATGGGATGGAACGTCAAGCGCCTCGCGACGGTCATGGGCCATTCCTCGGTTCAAATTACGTTCGACGTGTACGGTCATCTCTTGGATGAGGACGAAGGCGGCGTCGCCGCGATGGCCGCACTTGAATCCAACCTGATGGGAGCCTGACATGCAGACCATCGACCGACTCATGAGAGTCGTGCTCTGGTTTATCGGCTTCATGATGTTGTATGGGGCGATATTTCACTGAGGAATTACGTGCGACACGGCTGCGACATATCGGCGAAAATTGGCTGTTTCCCTGGATGGTTAGCCTACTCTGACTCCGCCAGCCTAGGTTCGAATCCTAGTCCCCCAGCCAAATCCCAAGCCGGTCATCGACCGAAGCCCCGCCGCAAGCGGGGCTTTTGCTTTTCCGGCCCATGGCAATGCTTGACCCGGGACAGCGATAATGGCCGTTTAGCGCGATGCGATTGCTCCTGGTCGAAGACAATGCCGAGCTCGCCGACTGGCTGGCGCGGCTGCTGCGGCGCGACAACTACACCGTCGACTGCGTCGGCGATGGTGAGGACGCGGATCATGTCCTCAGCGTGCAGGATTACGACCTCGTCATCCTCGACCTGACCCTGCCCAAGCTGGACGGTCTGCAGGTGCTGCGCCGGCTGCGCCGCCGCGGCAGTCGGACGCCGGTGATCATCCTGACCGCCAATGCCAGCCTGGACGGCCGCGTCACCGGACTGGACGAAGGCGCCGACGACTATCTGGCCAAGCCGTTCGAGATCGCCGAGCTGGAGGCCCGGATCCGGGTCCAATTGCGCCGGGCGCATGACCGGACCAGCCCGGTGATCACCTGCGGCGACCTCTCGCTCGACACCAACCTCCGCCAGTTCCGCCTCGGCGAGCGCACCCTGCTGCTGACGCCGCGCGAACATGCGGTGCTGGAGCAGCTGCTGCTGAAATCTGGCCAGACCGTCAGCAAGACCAAGCTGTCCGAAAGCGTGTTCGGCTTCGACGATGATGCCGACCCGACCGCGATCGAGATCTATGTCCACCGCGTGCGCAAGAAGCTCGAGGGTGGCCAGGTCCGCATCGTGACGTTGCGGGGCCTGGGCTATCTTCTCCGGCACGAGGACTGACCCCATGCGGGTCAAGAGCCTTCGCCTCGCGCTGCTGCTCTGGCTGATCGTGCCGCTGGCGGCGGTGGTCGCGATCAATGTCTGGACCACCTACCGCAGCGCCCGGGCGACCGCCGACTTAGTGACCGGCCGGATGCTGCTGGCCTCGGCCCGGGCGATCGCGGAGCAGACCCAGGTCGACCATGGGGTGATCGAGGCGCTGGTGCCGCCGGCGGCGCTGGAGATGTTCGACACCGGCAACCAGGACCGCGTCTACTACCGGGTCCAGACCGTCGACGGCCAATTGCTGACCGGCTATCCCGACCTGCCGATTCCCACAACGACCGCCAGCGACCTCGATCCCGCCTCGACCGAATCCGGCTATCGCGACGAGGCCTTGCACCTGGTGGCGATCGATCATCCGGTGATCGGCGCCGGGGACGACAACCCGATCCTGGTGGTGGTCGGCGTCACCCTGCACAGCCATGACCGGCTGATGCGCCATCTGTGGCTGCGGGCGCTGGGGCAGCAGAGCCTGCTGCTGCTGGCCGCCGGCATCCTGGCCCTGGTCGGGCTGGCACGCGGCCTGGCCCCCCTGCTCCGCCTGCGCAACGCCGTGTCGCGCCGGCGCCCGGACGAACTGGCGCCACTGTCCCTCGATTCGGTACAGACCGAGCTGCGGCCGCTGGTCGGCGCGCTGAACCATTTGATGGAGCGGGTCGAGCGGCAGGTGGCGGCGCAGCGTCGCTTCGTCGCCAACGCCGCGCACCAGCTGCGCACGCCGCTGACCCTGCTGAACACCCAGGCGAGCTATGCCCTGCGCGAGCCGGAGGGTCCCGCCCGGACGGAGGCGCTGACCGCCCTGCAGCGCAGCGCTGGCCAGCTGGCGCATCTGGCCAGCCAGCTGCTGACCCTGTCGCGTGCGGCCCCCGGCAGCCGGCGGCCGCGTCATGACCGTATCGACCTGCACGACTTGGCGCGCCAGGCACTGGAGCCACTGGCCGGGCTGGCGGTCGAGCGCGACATCGATCTGGGCCTCGACGGCGATCCCGGCATCACCGTGCGCGGCGACGAGACCATGCTGCGCGAGGCCGTGGTCAACCTGGTCGAGAACGCACTGCGCTACGTCCCGACCGGCGGCGTGGTAACGGTCGGCGTCACGGCCGAGGTAAACACCGCGCTGCTGCAGGTCGAGGACAACGGGCCCGGCATCCCGATGGCCGAGCGGGCGCAGGTGTTCGAGCGTTTCTACAGAATTCTCGGCACCGAGGGCGCCGGCAGCGGCCTGGGGCTTGCGATCGTCAAGGAAATCGTGGAGACCGCAGGCGGCACGGTGAGCTTGCGCGATCCCGCGACCGGCCGCGGCCTGGTCGCGGAGATCCGTCTGCCGGCGGCAAAAGACTGAAGGGTGTGGGACAGCGGATGGACGATATCGCACAGCAGGGGACGGCCAAGCCCGTGCCCTATTTCTCGCAGTGGGAATCGCCCGACCGCGCCGAGGACATCCTGGCCGGCCGGCTGCCGCTGGCCGAGGATCCGAACTGGGCGAAATCCGGCGCACGGGATGCCGCGGAATATGCGCGCTGGGCCGACCATATCTGCGGCATGGCCTGCCTGAAGATGGTGCTGGCCGCGCGCACCGGCCAGGCGCCGCCGCTGCTGGAGCTGGCCCGCGGCGCCACCGCCCATGGCGGCTATGTCGTCGAGGGCGAGGCGATCAAGGGCCTGATCTACGCCCCCTTCGTCGCCTTCGTGCGGGCGGAGTTCGGCCTGTCCGCCCAGATCGTCACCGGCATCACCGCCCGCGGCATTCCCGGCATCCTGCGCGGGGCGCCGTTCTTCATCGCCTCGGTCCATCCGTCGATCCGGCGGCCGGATAGCGAAGCGCCCGCCAAAGGCGGGCACCTGGTCCTGGTTCATGGGCACGTCGACGGCCAGCTGGTGTTCCACAATCCGTCCGGCCATGACCGTGCGTCCCGCGAGGCCGTGGCCCTGCCCGTCGAGACCTTCGATCGCTTCTTCGCCGGCCGGGGCATCGCCATCCTCCCGTAAGGGGAGGCAGCGATGCCCGGCCCAGGGCTCAGGCGTGCTCGTTGAACGGCGCCGGGCGCCACTTCACCAGCCGGTTCTCGACGATGGTGATGAGGTATTCGACCCCCAGCGCCAACACCGCCAGGATGATCATCGCGGCGAATACGCCATTGGCGTTGAAGGCGCCCTGCGCGGTCGCGATCAGCAGGCCGACGCCGTGCCGCGCCCCCAGGAATTCGCCGACCACGGCGCCGACCAGGGCGAAGCCGAAGCTGACATGCAGGCTGGCCAGGATCCAGCTCATCGCCGAGGGAATCACCACCGAGCGGGTGATCTGGAACGAAGAGGCGCCGAGGATCTGGGCGTTGGCGATCATCGCCCGGTCGGCCTCGCGCACGCCCTGGAAGGCATTGGCGAAGACGACGAAGAACACCATCACCACCGCCAGCGCCACCTTCGACGGCATGCCGAGGCCCAGCGCGATGATGAAGATCGACCCCAGCACCACGCGCGGCACAGAATTGGCGATCTTGATGTAGATGCTGAACACGTCGGCCAGCAGCTTGTTGCGGCCGAGCAGGATGCCGCAGGCGACGCCGCCGGCCACGCCGATGGCGAAGCCCATCAGCGTCTCCTCCAGCGTCACCACGATCTCCTGCCACAGCGGGCCCTGCGACGTGCCTTCGGTGATCCAGATCCAGATCTGGTCGGCGATGCCTGACGGCATGGCGAAGAAGAACGGGTCGACCCAGCCGGCCCGGGTGGAAATCTCCCACCCGCCCAGCACGACGACCAGGATGGCGATGCGCAGCGTGATGACGAGCAGGCGGCGACGGCGCATCCGGGCCTGGATGCCGGCTTCGATCTCGGCGGCGGTCGGGACGGCGGTGCCGCCATGAGTCGCGGTGATGGTCATGGTCATGTCTCCTCCCTCCGTCCTAGTGGGTCTGGCCCATGGCGCGCTGCTGGCCGATCTGCACTTCCTCGCGCAGATCGTCCCAGATGACGCGGGCGATCTCGATGAACTCCGGCTCGTAGCGGATCTCGCTCATCACCCGCGGCCGCGGCAGGTCGATGTCGTAAACCGCCTTCACCGTGGCCGGGCCCGCAGTCAGCACATAGACCTTGTCGGCCAGGGCCACCGCCTCTTCCAGGTCGTGGGTGACGAAGATCACCGAGGCGCCGGAGCCGGACCACAGCGCCAGCAGCTCGTCCTGCATCAGCGTGCGGGTCTGAATGTCGAGCGCGCTGAACGGCTCGTCCATCAGCAGGATCTTCGGCTCGTTGATGAAGGTCTGGGCCAGCGCCACGCGCTTGCGCATACCGCCCGACAGCTGGTGCGGGTAATGGCCTTCGAACTTGGACAGGCCGACCCGGGCGATCCAGTCGCGCGCCCGCTCATAGGCGATCTTCTTCTTCTCGCCACGGAAGCGCGGCCCGGCGGCAACATTGTCGAGCACGCTGCGCCAGGGGAACAGCGCATCGGCCTGGAACACGAAGCCGATGCTGGGGTCGATCCCGGTGATCGGCGCGCCCATCAGCCGGACCTCGCCGGCGCTGGGCCGGGCCAGGCCGGTGACCAGGTTGAGCGTGGTCGACTTGCCGCAGCCGGTCGGGCCGACGACGCAGGCGAATTCACCCTGCCCGACGGTCATGTTGAAATCGCGCAGCGCGGTCAGCATGCGGCCATCGGGGGTGATGAAACGGCGGCTGACATTGATCAGCTCGATCGCGGGCGCCATGCCCGGGACAGGGGCCGGGCCGGAGGATATGGGTGATACGGACAGGGACATGGCGGCAACCTCCGCACGGCACGATTCATCGCGCGACCGGGTCACGCGGATGGAACGGCGGGTTCTGGGACAGCGGCCGGGCGGACCGTCGAGACGGTCACGCCCGGCCGGGATCGATTACTGCGCGGAGCCGAGGGTCTTGGCCGCCGCGTCGACGAATTCCGTCGTGTAGGTCTTGGACAGGTCGATTTCCTTGCCCTGGACGTTCTTGCTGAATGCCTGCAGCACCTTCAGCACCGTCTGCGGGCCGCCATCCGGCATGCGGCCGTCCGGCGTGAACATCGCCTTGCCCTCGGCCAGGCCGCGGACATAGGTGTCCTTATCGCCGACGTAGTAGTCCTTCGGCATCAGGGCCGCGATTTCCTCCGCGCTGTGGCTGGAGATGTAGCGCAGCGTCTTGACGAAGGCATTGGCCAGCTTCTGGGCCTCTTCCTTATGCGTCTCGGCCCAGCTGGACTGGACGTAGAAGGATGCGGCCGGGTATGGGCCGCCCAGCGCCGCCACGGTCTTTTCCGGCGTCCGCATGTCGACCAGGATCTTGGCATCGCTGGTCTTCAGCAGCTGCCCGATCGTCGGCTCGGTGGTCATGCCGGCGGCGATCTGCTCCTGCTTGATCGCGGCGATGAAGGTGTTGCCGGCACCGACCGGCAGCAGCGTGTAGTCGCCAGCCTTCAGCCCGCCGCGGACGGCGAGGTACTGGGTCAGGAAGTCGGTGGAGGAACCGAGGCCGGTGACACCCAGCGTCTGGCCCTTGAAGTCGGCCGGCGACTTCACCTGGTCCGCCACCTTGGACGCCACCATCTCGACCTCACCCGGGGCCTGGCTGAACTGGACGATGGTCTGGATGTACTTGCCCTTGGCCTGCAGGTCGACGGTGTGGTCGTAGAACCCGACCACGCCCTGCACGGCGCCGGCGATCAGCTCGTTCTCGGCCTCGACGCCGGCGCGGCTGTTCAGCAGCTCGAC
>NZ_JBYRFX010001147.1:0-8519 GCF_057815775.1 Inquilinus sp. | reverse complement strand
GACCGCCATGGTGATGTCGGTGGTGGTCGCCATGATCGGCGCCGAAGGCCTCGGCCTGGTCGTGCTGCAGGGCCTCGGCCGGCTCGATGTCGGCCGTGCCGCGGTCGGCGGCCTCGCCATCGTGCTGCTGGCCATGACGCTGGATCGCATCACCCAGTCGCTCGCCAAATCCAAGGGCGGCAAGGGCGTCCCGCTCCGCGCCGTGCTGCTGCGCCTGGTCGGCCGGCAGGATGGGCGCACACAACCGGCGGTCGCGGGCGGGTCGACGGCGCAGCCGACGGCCTGACCCGCACCCGGATCTTCATCACTCGGCAAACAACAAAAATCACTCGGAGGCACACCAATGGTTTCCAGCATGGGCCGTCGCGCCCGCCTGTCTGCCGCAATCCTGGCGGTAACCCTGTCCACAGCGATGCTGCCCGCCCTGGCGGATGACCTGCCGGGCAGCGGCAAGACCATCCGCTTCGTCCAGGACGACAGCCTGGGCGGCAACTATGTCGAGGACCAGATCCTGGTCACGGCGCTGAAGAAGCTGGGCTACGACGTCAACGTCACCGTGATGAACGGCACGCTGTTCTTCCAGGCGGCGTCGCAGGGCGATGTCGACATGAGCTCCGCCGTCACCCTGCCGCAGCGCGAGCCGGGTTACGAGAAGGTCAAGGATACGCTCGCGGTCGTCGGCACCGGCGGCATCCGCGGCGGCGGCATCAATGGCTATCTCATCGACAAGAAGACGGCCGACGCCAACAACATCACCCATTTCGACCAGCTGAAGGACCCGAAGATCGCCGCCCTGTTCGGCACCGACGGCAAGGCCGAGCTGACCGGCTGCGATCCCGGCTGGAGCTGCGCCGACGTCATCGAACACCAGGTCAAGGCGTTCGGCCTGTCCGACACCGTCCACATCGTCCGCGGCAAATACGAGGCGCTGATGGGCGAGACCGTCGCCCGGGTCCAGCGCGGTGAACCCGCGCTGTACTACACCTGGAGCCCGTCCTGGGTGAACGACGCGCTGGTGCCGGGCAAGGATGTGGTGTGGCTGCCGACGCCGTTCGATTCCCTGCCCGAGGGCATGCCGCCGATCAAGACCGCCCTCGTCCCCGGCGTGGTCGGTTGCGCCGGCGGCCAGGATCCCTGCCGCATGGCGCTGGGCGAATGGAACTACAACACCGTCGTCAACCGCACCTTCCTGGCCGCCAACCCGGCGGTGAAGACGCTGGTCGAAGCCGCCAGCTGGCCGCGCGAGACCTGGGTCGGCTGGGAAGGCTCGATCAACAAGGACGGCAGCGACAACCGCAACATCAAGAAGCTGGCCAACGACTGGATCGCCGCCAACCAGGCCGAATTCGACGGCTGGGTGGAAAAGGCCAGGGCCGCCCACTGACGGCTTGATTGCGACACAGGCCGCCCGGGACATCCCGGGCGGCCTTGTCTTTTTCAGGCCAGCGACTGCAGGTCGCCGCAGATGCTGATGGCCTGGCCGGAGATGGTGCGGCCGCGCGGCGACGCCAGCAGCAGGATGGTGTCGGCCAGCTGCCGTGGCTGGATCATCTCCTGGATCGAGGCCTGGGCCATGGCCTGGGCCTGCATGTCCTCCATCGCGATGCCGCGCTGCTCCGCCTTCGCCGTGAACACCCGGCGGATGCGGTCGCCCTCGACGATGCCGGGCTGGATGGCGTTGACCCGAATGCCGAGTTCGCCGAGTTCGATCGACAGCGACTTGGTGAAGCCGACCACCGCCCATTTCGACGCCGCATAGGGCGTGCGCAGCGGAAAGCCCAGCCGCCCGGCCGAGGACGACAGGTTGACGATGCTGGGGTTGCCGCTCTTCGTCAGATGCGGCACCGCCAGCCGGGTGCAGTTGAACTGGCCAGTGATATTGACCGTCAGCGTCCGATCCCACGCCTCCGGATCGATCTCATCGACCCGGCCGGTCGGCCCGGCGATGCCGACATTGTTGACCAGGCAGTCCAGCCCGCCCAGCGCCGCCAGCGACTCACCGAACAGCCGGGCGACGGCCTTGGCGGTCGGAGACGTCGGTGACCGTGCCGGTGACGGCCGGGTTGCCGGCGGTCAGGGCCTCCAGCGCCGCCCGGTCGATGTCGCAGACATGCACCCGCGCGCCCTCCTCGACGAAGGCCTGGACGATCTCCCGGCCGATGCCGGACGCGCCTGCTGTGACCAGGACCCGCAGGCCCTTGATGCCGAGATCCATGCCGTTTCCTCCTGGGTCGTTGTTGCTGCCCTGCCTCTAGATCGCCGCGTTGGGCGCGAAACCGCAAGCCGTGGAAAACGCAGCCCGGATTCGCCGAGCGCGATCTGGACCCGGCGGCGGCTTTGTCGGACCGTAGCGCTGTGCCTGCGGAAGCGCGGCCATGAGGGAGGAAACAGCCATGCCCATTGTCGCGATCATCGGCGCCGGGTTGATCGGCCGGTCCTGGGCCATCGTCTTCGCCCGCGCCGGATGGCAGGTCCGGCTGTTCGACGCCAGCACCGCGACCCTGGCTGCCGCACCGGCGCTGATCGCCGACGGGCTGGCCGATCTCGCCTCGCATGGCCTGGTCTACGATCCCCTCGCAGCCGCCGCCCGGGTCAGCCTCGCGGAGTCTCTGGCCGAAGCGGTGGCGGGCGTCGACCTGGTGCAGGAGAACCTGCCGGAGGATATCGAGGTCAAGCGCACCGTGTTCGCCCAGCTGGACGAGCTGGCACCGCGTGACGCGATCCTCGCCTCCTCCACCTCCGCCATCGTCGCCTCGCGCTTCACCGAAGGCCTCGCCGGCCGCGACCGCTGCCTGGTCGCCCACCCGGTCAACCCGCCGCATCTCGTGCCCGTGGTCGAGCTGTGCGGCGCGCCCTGGACCGCGCCGGCGACGATCGAGCAGGCGCGGGAGATCTACCGCGCGATCGGGCAGGAGCCGGTGACGGTCCATCGCGAGATCGAAGGCTTCGTGCTGAACCGCCTGCAGGGCGCGCTGCTGGCCGAGGCGTTCCGGCTGGTCGGCGACGGCGTCATCAGCCCGCAGGACCTCGACAAGACGATCCAGGATGGGCTGGGACTGCGCTGGTCCTTCCTCGGCCCGTTCGGCACCATCGAGCTGAACGCGCCCGGCGGCATCCCGGATTACTGCGCCCGCTACACCGGCTTCTACCGCCGCCTCGCCGCCGACCCGGCCGGGCCGGAGGTGTGGGACGGCGACACCGTCGCCCGGGTGCTGGCCGGCTGGGGCGAGACACCGGACGCCGCCGGGCTGGCCGCGCGCACCGCCTGGCGCGACCGCAGGCTCGCCGCGCTCAAGGCCCACAAGGCGGCGCAGGACGACGCCCCGGCCGGTTCCTGAGGGGGATTGCATCATCATCCGCGCCGTCGCCGGCAGCGATCCGTTATGCTGCCGCGACTCTGTCTGCACGAGGGTTCTGTCTATGCTCGACCACGTTTCCATCACCGTCTCCGATGTCGGCCGCGTCGCCCCGTTCTGGGATGCGGTGATGGGCGCACTCGGCGTGCCCTGCGTGGCGCGCAGTGAACAGCAGCTGGGCTATGGCACCCGCAACAAGCCCTGGGACGACAGCCACAGCTATCTCTCGATCGGGCAGAGCAGCGGCCCCTCCTTGGTGCCGGACAACCGGCACTGGTGCTTCCGCGCCCCCAACCGCGCCGCGGTGGATGCGTTCCACGCGGCGGGACTGGCGGCCGGCGGGCGCGACGACGGTGCGCCGGGCCTGCGCAGCTATCACCCGTCCTATTACGCGGCCTTCCTGCTCGACCCCGACGGCAACCGGATCGAAGCGGTCTGCCACCGCCCGCCGGACGATCTCTAGATCGGCTCCCGGGACGGCACGGGGTCAGGCTCCGGAGCCTGACCCCTGGTTTCGGGCTTCCTCGCGCCCTTTGCCTTTGTTGAGGGCACTGGCCGCGATCTTCTCGCTGGCCCGGGCTCTCACCGTACGACCGAAATCTTCCTCGTAGCCCTCCGGCAAAATGCCGTTCTGCTCCTCTCTCAACCGCTGCAGATGAGCCCACATCTGCCGGACCACGCTGTCCATATAGCCGCTATCATCGGCTGAGAGATCGATCAGCCCCTTGAAGAACATGCGCGCTTCCTCCTCCGCGGACCGGACGTGATGAACCGACGGCCCCGCACCGTCGTCCGGCACACCGTCCTGCGGATAAGAGGGCGGCCGAATTTCTTCGCCATTGCCGCCAATTTCGGACATCTGTGATATCGCGTTCTCGATGTCTTCCCAGTTGTCTTCGATTGTTGTCGGAGGCGGAGCCACGCCGTTCAATCTTGCTGTGAGGATGGCAATATACTCCTCATACAATTCAATATCGGCGACGGAAGGAATCGTCGCATTGCGTAATTTTTCAAGAGCCAGCTGCAGCGTGTAAATATTATCTGACAATACTTTTGATCGGTAGGTTTCCTGGGCCGATCCATACTGAGGAAGATCCAGATCTATCTCGTTGTCGGGCTCGTCCCTACGGTTCGTGCGGGCCAGTCGGGCTCGCTCCTCGCGCTCAAGCGCAAACCTGCGCCTGTTTCGCGCCGCCTCTGCACGGCGAGCCAGCAACTTGACCGCCTTTCTGATCTTGCTGGAGTCTCCATGCTGGGGCATCCGCCCAATGAGGAAATCCCTGGCTTCAGTCAGCACCGCCTCTTTGTCCGATCCCTCGTTCAGAGTGTTCAGAGCCTTTTGGATTTCATCCCGCTCTCCTTCCGAAATCCCATCCTGGTTCAACAGCGCCGACAGCCGCACTTGAAGTTTCTCGAATTTTTGAAGCCGGTATTGTTGAAGACTGTCGGGCGACGGCAGCCCCGACGAACTCAATCTTGAAGAAAAGAACAACCGGACCCGCAGGCGCCACGTCGGGGTGCGCTGCCGCACTGCTGCGTCCGGCTCGGCTACCCTTCCCCATCTCAGAGGGACAACCTGCCCCGAAGCGATCGCCTGTTGAAGCTGCCTATCACTTTGCGGGTCCAGGGATTGAAGGGGGTCGGTCGCAGGCGGTGTTTCGGAAGAAGCGGCATTCCCCGGGACCGGCCCGGCGGCCTGCTCGTAACCGGGCGGCAACTCCAGAGTCTCCGGCGGGATGTGGGCGGCTTCGGCAAGCCAGCTTCGATCTTCCGAGGAAAGACGAGCGCGGTGCTCATCCGGCGGTTGTTGCCCATCCATTCCGGCTCTGTCTCCCGCGCATCCGATCGATCGCGATCACCCTGACGTCAGGAGTGCCCTGGCGAGACCTCCTATCGGGCAGACTAGGCCATCCTGTAATCGAAAACCCCATGCGTGGCGTGAATGGTGGCATGCAGATTGTCGGGCGCCTGTCCTTCCGGATGTGGCCGAAATCCCACTATTGGCAAGAATGTCACCGCTTGCCTTCGTTTTGCCGGCTTCCGCCGTCATGCTTCCATCTGCTATCGGACATTGAGTGTTACGATTGTCGTTAAGAATCGACTTACAACACTGAATAAAGATGTGATTGTTCAGGGTCTCGTCATTTTGTTTCTACGACACGACGATGTCGTAAGCGAAATGACTGTCAGTGCGGACGTGTAAGAGATGGATTCTATTACCGCTTCGGTACGATCGGATCAGCGTTTGCTTTTCCCGGACCATGTCGAGCGTTTTTGCCGAGTCTGTGGCGGAAGCGCCGGGGAATGCCGGGAGGCGGTGGCCTGATGGGCGCGCAAAGCCGCACGAATGCTGAACTATTGATTCGATGCACGACCGACATCACCTGCACCGCTATGATGGAAGCAAGCATCCCGAAAGGGAGCGCGGGAAGCGGTAGGGATCGGATAGGTTCAATGGCTCAGGGGTCCGAGACGTCGTCGGGCACGCTCGCGGTTAAGAATCCCATTGCGAGCAAAAGTTTAGGGTCTCAGCTTCTCACACTTCTGCGGACGCTTCTGGCTTCACCCGACCGGAATCGCATCCTCGTTCTCTGCGTCGGCATCGTCCTGGTCGTGGCCGGAACCGCCGGGACGCAGATCCGGCTGAACGCCTGGAACCAGCCCTTCTACGACGCCCTGGCGCAGAAGAGCGTCAGCGGCTTCGTCCGCCAGCTCTTCGTCTTCGTCGCCATCGCCGGCGTGCTGCTCACGCTCAATGTCGCCCAGACCTGGCTCAACCAGACACTGAAGGTGCGGCTGCGGGCCGGGCTGACCCGCGACCTGTTCGGCGAATGGCTGAAGCCCAAGCGCGCCTTCCGCCTGGCCGGGGCCGGCGAGATCGGCGAGAACCCGGACCAGCGCATCCATGAGGATGCGCGGCACCTGACGGAACTCTCCACCGATCTCGGCATCGGCCTGCTGCAATCGACCCTGCTGCTGATCAGCTTCGTCGGCGTGCTGTGGATCCTGTCGCAGGGCATCGCCCTCCGGCTCAACGGCCAGTCCTTCTCGATCCCGGGCTACATGGTGTGGTGCGCGCTGGCCTACGCCGCCGTCGCATCCTGGCTCAGCTGGCGGGTCGGCCGGCCGCTGATCGACATCAACGCCGAACGCTATGCCCGCGAGGCCGATCTACGGTCGGCGCTGGTGCGCGTCAACGAGCATGTCGACAGCATCACCGTCGACGGCGGCGAGACCGATGAGCGCCGGCGCCTCGATCTCGATCTCGACCGCGTCATCGCCGTGATGCTGCGCTATGTCCGCGCCGTGACCGGGCTGACCTGGATCACCGCCGGCTATGGCTGGTTCACCATCGTCGCCCCGATCCTGGTCGCCTCGCCCGGTTATTTCGGCGGCGACCTCACCTTCGGCGAATTGATGGTGGCGGTCGGCGCCTTCGTCCAGGTACAGCAGGCCCTGCGCTGGTTCGTCGACAATTTCAGCAACCTGGCCGACTGGCGGGCGACGCTGCTGCGGGTGATGAGCTTCCGCGAGGCCCTGGTCTCGATCGAGCATCTCAACGGCGAACCGCGCAAGATCGAGTTCACCGAAGGCCCGGCCGACAAGCTGGGCTTCGAGAAGTTGGGCGTGCTGTCGAACACCGGCATGGCCGTGCTGGACGACGAGAAGGTCGAGATCGCCCCGGGCGAGCACGTGCTGATCGTCGGCCGCGCCAGCGGCGGCAAGAGCACCCTGTTCCGCGCCTTCGCCGGGCTGTGGCCCTGGGGCACCGGCCGGATCCTGGTGCCGCCCGCCGCCAACATGATGTTCCTGCCACAGCGGCCCTACCTGCCGCCGGGCACCCTGCGCGACGCCCTGGCCTATCCGAAGGATGCCGCCAGCTTCGGCGACGAGATGATCACCGCGGCGCTGAAACGCGTCGACATGGACCATCACCAGGTGTCGCTCGACCAGGTCAAGCACTGGGACAAGGAGCTGACCGGCGACGAGATGCAGACCCTGACCTTCGCCCGGCTGCTGCTGCACAAGCCGCAATGGGTGTTCATCGACGAGATGGTCGATGCGATGGACGAGGAACGGCGCAAGATCGCCATGTCGATCTTCGAGCATGAGCTGCCCGGCACCGCGGTCATCACCATCGCCCGGCGCGTGGTCAAGAACGGTTTTTACACCCGTGTCCTGAAACTGCACATGACGGATGAGGCGACGGGCGAGCGTAAGATGCCGATCGGCCGCCAGCCGCGGCGGGCGATCCCGTCCGCCGCCGGCTATGCCCCCCTGCTCCACCACCGAGACCCGATGGAATGACGAAACCGGCTGCCAAGACCCGCCGCGCCTCCTCGAAGAAGAGCGCGGCGCTGTCGGACGACGCCCTGCTCGACCTCGTGCAGCGCCAGACCTTCCAGTTCTTCTGGGACGCGGCGCACCCGGTCAGCGGCATGATCCCCGACCGCACCGACCGTCAGGGCAAGCCGCCGAACAACTGGGTCACGACGGGCGGGTCCGGCTTCGGCATCATGGCGATCATCGTCGCGGCCGAACGCGGCTGGATCGAGCGTGCGGCCGCGGTGGAGCGGCTGATGACCATCATCCGCCACCTCGAACACACCACCTCGCATCACGGCGTGTTCCCGCATTTCCTCGACGGCAGCACCGGCGCCACAGTGTCGTTCAGCCGCAAGGATGATGGCGGCGACCTGGTCGAGACCGCCTTCCTGTTCCAGGGCCTGCTGACGGCCCGCCAGTATTTCGACCGGGACGCCGCCAACGAGACCGAGTTGCGCAACCACATCACCTGGCTGTGGAACGAGACGGAGTGGAACTGGTACACCCGCGGCGGGCTGAACGTCCTGTTCTGGCACTGGGGCGCCAACAATGGCTGGGGCATGGGCCACGAGATCCGCGGCTGGAACGAATGCCTGATCACCTACATCCTGGCCGCCTCGTCGCCGCGCTATGCCATCGATGCCGACGTCTACCATAAGGGCTGGGCGATGGGCCGCTGGTTCCTGAGCCAGCGGAGCTATTACGACATCGAGCTGCCGCTCGGCATGCCCTATGGCGGGCCGCTGTTCTTCACCCATTACTCCTTCCTCGGCCTCGATCCGCGCGGCCTGAAGGACCAGTATGCCGATTACTGGGAACAGAACCGCCGGCACACGC
>NZ_JBYRFX010001146.1:0-1532 GCF_057815775.1 Inquilinus sp. | reverse complement strand
GGTCGCCCTGGGCATGGCTGAAATCGGTGATCCGGTCGGCATTGGCGCCGGTCGCGGTGTTGCTCGCCGCGGAGAAGACGAAGTGGTCGGCTCCGCCGAGCCCCGTCAACACGTCCTTGCCGCCAAAGCCGTTCAGCACATTGGCCACCGCGCTGCCGGTGATGGTGTCGGCACCCTGGCTGCCATTGACGTTCTCGATGCTGATATAGGTGTCGCCCTGGGCGTCGCCGCCGGTGCCGACCTGGGTGTTCAGATTGACGGTCACGCCGATCGTGCTGGTGGTGTAGCTGGCGGTGTCGATGCCGGCGCCGCCGTCGAGCGTGTCGGCCCCGGCCAGCCCGACGAGCACGTCGTTGCCACCGAAGCCGTGCAGCACGTTGTCCAGGATGTTGCCTGCCAGCGAGTCCGAGGCCTGGGAACCGTCCACATTCTCGATGCCGGCATAGGTGTCGCCCTGCGCGTCACCTCCGCTGCCGATCTGGCTGTTCAGGCTGACGACCACCGCGGTGGCGCTGTTGGAATAGCTGACCGTGTCGATGCCGGCGCCGCCGTCGAGATGGTCGGCCCCGGCGCCGCCGCGGAGCACGTCGTTGCCGCCGCTGCCCGACAGGGTGTTGGCGCCGGCATCGCCTTCGAGCGTGTCGTTGCCCTGGCTGCCCGACAGGTTCTCGATCCCGACCAGGACATCGCCTTCGGCTTCGCCGCCATGGCCTGTGCCGGTGGCGAGGCTGACCGTGACGCCGACGCTGCTGTTGAAGTAGCTGACCAGGTCGACCCCGTCGCCGCCGTCCAGATGGTCCGCCCCGGTCCCGCCGCGAAGGATGTCATTGCCGGCATCGCCATTGAGATGGTCGTCCCCTGCGCCGCCGCTCAGGGAATCATCTCCGGCACCGCCGGAAAAAACATTGGCGCCGCCCGACTCCGTCGTAGATGCCGTCATCGTGTCGTTGAAGTCGGTTCCCACCAGGTTTTCGATCAGGGTCAGTTGGTCTCCTTGGGCAGCACCGCCGAACAGATTGAACGCCAGATCGATTGTCACGAATGTCGCGCTGCCGGCGTAGCTGACGGTATCGATGCCATCGCCGCCAGCCAGGAAATCGTTTCCGTCCCCACCGATAAGAATATCGTGTCCATCACCGCCCTCCAGGACGTCGTCGCCGGCGCCTCCAGACAGCGTGTCATTACCACCTTGGCCGACGAGGTGGTCGTCGGCATCCGTGCCGTTGATGACATTGTTGCCATCGTCTCCAATGATCAGAGTCATGGTCTGCCTCGGGATTGTTCAAGAGGAAACGTTGATGCCAAGTCCGATGGACCAGGTGAGCCATCGCGGATGCTGGCGTCCGCGCGGGTCCTGCCATGGTGGTGCTGACGTCAGAGCAGGAAGTCGGCCGCCACCAGGGCGACATGCCCGGTCAGGACGATGTTGAAGTCGGAATTGCCGTCGCCGTTGATGTCGCCGCCGATGACGGTGTCGGTACCGGAGAAGGCGAAGTGCACTTCACCGGCATGGTGGGTGAACGCCCCGCTGC
>NZ_JBYRFX010001145.1:0-12749 GCF_057815775.1 Inquilinus sp. | reverse complement strand
GCTGCTGCGCCAGGGGATGCCCGAATCCCCGCGCTGGCTGGCCTCGGTCGGCCGCACCGCCGAGGCCGAGGCCCTGGTCGCGGATATCGAGCGCCAGGCGACGGCACAGGGCGTACCCCTGCCCGCCCCGACCCCGGCACTTGCGGACCCGGTCGAGACTGACATCCAGGACGGCGCCCGGCTGCTGCAGGCGCCGCTGCTGTCACGGCTGGTCGTCGGCTGCATCTCGCTGATGGTGGTGAACACGCTGATCTACGGCTTCATCACCTGGCTGCCGACCTTCTTCATCGGCCAGGGCCAGAGCGTCACCCGCAGCACCGCCTTCGCCCTGCTGATGGCGCTGGGCGGCCCGGTCGGGTCGGCGCTGGGGGCACTCGCCGCCGACCTGCTCGGCCGCAAGCCGACCATCATCGGCGCCGCATCCGCCGCCGTGCTGCTGTCGGCCGCCTTCGCGCTGTCCCAGGATCCAATCCTGACCGCGGCGATCGGCTTCCTGCTGACCATTCCGATCTACGTCCTGGTCGCGGCGTTGTTCGCGGTCTACATCCCCGAGCTGTTCCCGACCGGGGTCCGGCTGCGCGGCGTCGGCATCTGCAACGCCGCCGGGCGCAGCGCCAGCATCGTCGTGCCGCTGTTCATCGGTCCGATTTTCGCCCGGTACGGCGTCGGCGGCGTGCTGGGGCTGATGGCTGCGGCCCTGATCGTCATGATCATTGTCGTCGCCTGGCTGGGAATCGAGCCGCAGCGCCAGAGTGCCAAGGCCGCCGCACCGGCGGTCGCTTGAACGCCGGGTTCACCTGCTTCACGAAAATTTCATCGACCAGCGATGGCGACAATAACGTCGGGTTGTCTAGGAAAGGAAGGATAGGACGCGTGCGCGGATAATCCATTTTCAAGCCTGGAGCTGACCAGATGGCCGGCATTGGTGCCCCGATTCGCCTTCAGGTCCCTTCGCTGCCGCGCCGGCTGCGGCTGAGCTGCAGCGCCCTGGCCCTGCTCGCCGGGCTGGCGGCGCTCGGCGTGGCGATGGAGCCGGCACGGGCCGACAGCATCAAGATCGTCGGCATGCGGCCGGTGCGGGTCGATTCGGCGGGCGCCGGAAACAGCGGCGCAGCCGGTGGCGGCGGCAATGGCGCCAGCAGCAACAGCGCCATCGGCAACGCCCTGAACCGCGCCGCGTCGGCCGGCACTTCGGGTGGGCTGTTCAACGGTATGCAGCTGAACCGGGTCGTGGCCGGCGCCAGCAACCCGGTGGTTGACTCGGTCAACAAGCTGATGACCATCGATCAGCTGAAGCCGAAGGCGGTCATCAACTGGAACCGGTTCAACATCGCCGGCGGCGAGACCGTCAAGTTCGACCAGCACGGCAACAAGGACTGGGCGGTGCTGAACAAGATCGGCCAGGCCGATCCGTCGCGCATCGACGGCGCGCTGAAGGCCGACGGCCATGTCTATCTGATCAACCAGAACGGCGTGATCTTCGGCAAGGGCGCCCAGGTCAATGTCCGCAACCTCGTGGCGTCGTCGCTGAACATCAGCACCGACCGGTTCATGAAGGGCATCCTGGAGAACAAGCCCGAAATCACCAGTGGCGAACTCCGGCCAATTGATTTTCAAGCCGTAGATGATGCCGGCAACGCCTATACGCCCGGTGCCATCAAGGTCGAGCGCGGCACGGTCATCCAGGGGCCGGAGAATGGCAGCGTCATCCTCCTGGGCGGATCCATCGTCAATGAAGGGACCATCCGGGTTCCTACCGGCCAAGTGGTGCTGGCCGCCGGCAGAACAGTCGCCCTGGCGGATCCGAACGACCCAGTGCCGACCAACGAGAACCTGGCCAAGCCCAACCTGTTGGACGACGAGAAGAAGGTCCGCGGTGTCCTGGTCCGGGTCGATGGTGGTGTTCAGGGGGGCAGTCCATCCAATCCAGAGGCGTCCGTCGTCAACACCGGGGTCATCGAGACGCCACAAGGGAACCTCACAATCGCGGGCAATCAGATCAGCCAGATGGGGCGGCTGTCGGCGACGACATCTGTGCGAGCCAACGGATCGATCCTGATCGAAGGCAGCGGCACCACGACCTTCGGCCGAGGCAGCGTGACCGAGATCCTGCCGGAGGACAGCACCGACACCATCACCGATGCGGAGACCTTCCAGCCCTCCTTCATCGGAGTGACCGGCAACGTGACGATGGAATCAGGGTCACTGATCCATGCACCGGCCGCCACGATCAAGATCCTGCCGGGCAGCGGCCGCTTCTACATGGATTGGTTCAGCCGCATCGATGTGTCCGGCACCACCACCACCGAGGTGGCGATGGAGCGCAACCAGGTGTCGATCAAGCTCGGCAAGAACGAGCTGAACTCGCCGCTGCAGCGCGACGGCTTCCTGTACAAGAAGACGATCAACGTCGACGTCCGCGAAGGCTCGCCGATCGGCAGCATCGACGGCTATCTCAAGGGCATCGGCCGAACCGCCATCGAGCGCAGCGCGGTCGGCGGCACGGTATCGATCGTCTCGAACGACCAGGCCCAGATCGGCGAAGTGGTGATCCGCCAGGGAGCCATGATCGATGTCTCGGGCGGCCAGGTGCATTATCGCGCCGGCTATATCGACACGACCCAGTTGATCGGCGCCGATGGCCGGGTCTACGACATCAGCCAGGCGACGCCCGACATCGAATATGTCGATTTCGCCGAGCACCGCTACGCACAGCAGCAGGTCTACGGCCCGCGCTACGAGGCCGCCTACACCGATGGCATGGCCGCCGGCTCGGTCTCGATCACCACCGGTGCCGCGGTGCTCGACGGACGGATCGTCGGCCAGACCACGCCGGGGGCGCGGCAGCGGTCGCTCGGCCAGTTGCCGGCGCTGGGCAGCCTCACCCTAAACCTGACCGGCCCGGTGGATGTCTCGTTCGGCGCCGGCGGATCCGGCCTGCCGGGCGGATTCGGCTCCGCTTCGATACTGCCGGAGACCCAGCGCGGCCGGCTGGTGCTCGCCCCGTCGCTGGTCGGCGCCGCGGGGGTGGACAAGATCGCGATCGTGACCCGGGGCGGCGACGTCGATGTGGCGCGCGGCGTGACCCTGCGCACGGCACCGGGTGGATCGGTCGATCTGCGGTCGCAGACGGTGATCGTCGGAGTGCCCGGCCTCTATGCGGGCGTCCCGGACCAGTATGGCGACATCCTGATCGCCGGCGCGATCGAGACACCGTCCGGCACGATCACTCTGGGTGGGCGGGATATCACCCTGGCATCGGGGGCGCGGCTGACGGCCCGCGGGCAATGGGTGAACGACACGATCGATGCCCAGGGCAACCCGCCGCACAACGGGGAAGGCCCGGTCGGCGCCGCCCTGCCGGATGGCGGCTCGATCAGCCTGGGGGCGCTGCGGAACCTGACGCTCGAGCGTGGCAGCCTGATCGACGTCTCGGCCGGCGGCTGGGTGGCGGCCGACGGGTCGCTGACCAAGGGCAAGGGCGGCGCCGTGCTGCTGACCTCCAGCCGCTATATCGACCCCCTCATCGCGATCCGGCCCAGCGAGGGCCGGATGCTACTCGGCGGCGACATCCAGGGCTTCGGGCTCGACCGCGGCGGCTCCCTGACCATCCGCACGGACCGGATCTGGATCGGCGGCGGCTTGGCGCCGGAGGGGGCGCTGGTGCTGGATCCAGGCTTCCTCGGCCGCGGCGGCTTCAGCGACGTGGCGCTGCAGGGCTATCGCGGCGTCACGGTCGCGCCGGGGACGGTGGTGGCCCCTGTCGTGCCGACCCTGCAGCTCAATCCGGGCTACCTGACCCGGGCCAGCGGCGGCGACGTGTTCGGCTTCGCCAGCCTGCAGCTGCTGCCGGAGAATCTACGCCCCGCCGGCTCGCTGACGCTGATCGCGCGCGGCAGCGACACCCGGGCGGACGACTATGGTTTCGGCGCGGTCGATCCCGCCAGCGGCCTGGCCTACGAAGGCGGCGGCAGCGTGGTCTTCGGCCTGGGCTCGGTGGTCCGCATGGCCCAGGGCGGCGCGGTGACGGCCGTGGCGGCGCGCACGGTGCGGGTGGACGGCACGCTCGAGACCCCGGCCGGGCAGATCACGCTGCAGGGCGGCGTCACCCCTGATTCAGAGACCGTGACCGACCCGGCGACGGGGACGACGCACCAGGGGGCCGCCTATGACCCGGAGGCCGGTGTGCGCATCGGCGCCACCGGCCAGTTGCTGGCGCGGGGCGCGGTCAAGCTCGACCTGACGACCGACGGCACGCGGCGCGGCACGGTGCTGGACGGCGGCACCATCACGGTGCAGTCGTACAATGGCGCGGTGGTCGTCGAACGGGGCGCTCTGCTCGATGTCTCCGGCGTCCAGACCGACATCGATGTCCGCGGCATGACCATGTACGGGCTGAAGCTGCGGTCGCAGACGATCGCCAGCAACGGCGGGACGATCCGGCTGACCGGCAGCGAGGGGCTGTTCATCGACGGCACGCTGCTGGGTCGCGGTGGCGGCCCCGGCGCCGAAGGCGGCTCGCTCATCACCGAACTGCTGCAGGGCTCACTGGTCACCCAGACGAACAGGTTCGGCCTGCCCTTCGATTTCATGCGCGTCCTAGACATCCGGCAGTCCGGGCTGTCTCCGGCTGCGACCGACGGATACGACGCCGACACGCTGCGCGGCCTCGCCGGACAGGGTTTCATCACCGCCGACACGGTGATGGGCGGCGGCTTCGGCAGCTGGGCAATGTCCAGCGAAAGCGCCGTGAACTTCGACGGCAACGTCAACCTCAAGCTCGACCGCGAGATCCAGATCTCGGCTGCCACCATCGGCGCCACGCCGGGATCGACGGTGCAGCTGCAGGCGCCGCACGTGTCCTTCACCAACATCGGAACGGACGGTGCGACGCCCGGCCTGCCGCTGACCGGCCCGATCGTCAGCCCGGCGACGCAGTTGTCCATCCTGGCCGATCTGATCGACATCCGCACCTCCGCTCTCCGTCTCGGCGGCAGCTACCAGTTCACCGACCCGATCAGCGGCGAGCTGGTGTCGAAGGACTTCGGCGGCTTCACCCAGGCCAGCTTCGAAAGCAGCGGCGACATCCGCTTCGGCAGCATCTCCACCGACAACCTCGGCACGCTGACCAGCGCCGGCGACCTGGTGTTCAAGGCGGCGCAGCTGTACCCGACGACGGGCCAGAGCTTCACCATCAGCACCCCGGGCAAGGTGACGGTGCTGCCGAACGGCACCGCCGAGGCGCCCTGGTCGATCGGCGGCCAGTTGACGATTCAGGCGCCGGAGATCGTGCAGGACGGTACGATCCGGGCGCCGCTGGGCCTGATCGTGCTGGGCCTGGAGGATGACGGGACCGATCTCGTCAGCAAGGTCACGCTTGGCGCCGGCAGCCTGACCTCGGTCTCGGCCGCCGGGCTGACCGTGCCCTATGGTTTTGTCCAGAAAGGCTCGGTCTGGTTCGACACCAACGGCCAGCGCATCGACACCCCCCCGGTGAAGGAGGTGCGGCTGCGCGGCGACGACGTCGAGGTCGACAAGGGCGCGGTGATCGACGTGCGCGGCGGCGGCGACCTGCTGGCCAGCGAATTCGTCCCCGGCCTGGGCGGCCCGGCCGACGTGCTGGACGACCCGAACAGCTTCGCGGTGATTCCGGGCTTCAGCGGCTACGCGCCGCTGGACAACTACATGACCGGCGCGCAGCCCGCGTCGCAAACGCAGATCGACATGCGGTCGGACGTCCCGATGGTGGACGGCACCACGGCCGTGGCCGGGCAATATTTCAGACAGGGGGCAAACACCTCGCTGCGGGTCGGCGACCAGATCTACCTGTCGGGCGGCGGCGGCCTGCCCGCCGGCACCTATGTGCTGCTGCCCGCGCGGTATGCGCTGATGCCGGGCGCCTACCGCGTCCGCGCCTTCGATGGCGGCCTCGACATGCTGCCGAAGATGAACGGCCGGGCGCCGGATGGCAGCGCCTTCGTCGCCGGCCGCCGCTCGGTGCTGAACACCGGCATTTCCGATGCCCGCTGGTCCGGCTTCCAGATCGAATCGGGCGGTGTGCTGCGGCAGCGGGCGGAATATGACGATTACCGTGCCAACAGCTTCTTCCAGTCCGATGCTTTCCTGAAGCGCCAGAAGAGCGACGGCATCACCGCCGCGCCGCCGACCCTGCCGATTGACGGCGGCACGCTGGTGGCCAACGCCACCCAGACGCTGGCCCTGAACGGCACCGCCCAGTTCGCGCCGGCCCAGGGCGGGCGGCTCGGCCGCTTCGACATCGCCGCCGCCAAGGTCGCGGTGGTCTCGGCCGGGGTCGATACCCAGGACCTGGCCGCCGACGGTTATCTGCTGCTGCAGGCGGAACAGCTCAACAGCTTCGGCGTCGGCAGCCTGATGATCGGCGGCGAGCGCAGCCCGGCCGGGGTCACCCCGACCGATCCGCGTGGCGGCACCCAGGTCGCCGTCTCGGCGACCGATGTGATCGTCCGCAATGAAGGCACCCCGCTGCAGGGGGCTGAGATCCTGCTGGCCGCGAGCAATGCGGTGACGGTGGAATCGGGCAGCGTGATCCGCACCACCGGGGCTGATGTCGGCGCGGCCGACACGCTGCGCCTCGACGGCGACGGGGCCTTGTTGCGCCTGTCCACCGGCGACCGGGCCGATGTGCTGCGCAGCGATATCGGCGGGTTTGGCGGCAGCCTGACGCTGGAGCAGGGTTCGGCCGTCCTCGCGTCGGGCAGCCTGACGCTCGACGCCACGGGCAACACGGTCCTCGCCACCAACCAGATCGCCGGCGGTCGCGCCATCGACGCCGCATCCGGCCAGATCAGCTTCGGCGACGCGCCGGCCGACACGCCGGGCCTGGTGTTCCGGGACGGCACGCTCGGGGTGCTGGCGCAGACCGGGACCCTGACGCTGCACAGCTACAGCAGCATCGATTTCTACGGGGATGTCACCGTCGGCACCGGCCAGGGCTCGTCGCTGGGCGTGCTGTCGCTCGACAGCCGCGCGCTGATCGGCCATGGCGGCAACGTCACGGTGAATGCCGGCGCGGTGCGGCTGCGCAACACCGGTGCCGCCTTCGACGACCCGGTGGCTGCCGCCGGCGGCAGCCGGACGATCAACGCCACCACGCGCCTCGGCGCCGACGGCAAGCCCGTCGCCGGCAGCGGCCGGATCGACCTGGCCGATGGCCCGGTCCGCATCGCCGGCTTCGGCGCGGCGACGCTGGCGGCCGATGAGCGCATCGTCGGCACCAGCGGCCTCGACACCGCCACCGACCTCGCCCCCGGCGCCGGCGGCGCCGACCGGCCGAACCGGCTGAAGGCCGATGGGTCGCTGGCGCTCACCGCGGCCGCACTGTCCGCCGGGGCAGGCGCGGACAACGCCATCGCCGCGGCCGGTGCCCTGACCTTCACCGGACGGGCGTCGGCGGACCTGCCCGCCTTCAATGATATCGGCGGCCGCCTGCGGCTGTCCGGCGACAGCATCACACTGGGCGGCAGGGTCGAGGTACGCTCCGGCATCCTGGAGGCGGCGGCGGCCGGGAGCCTGGTCATCGCCGACGGCGCGACGATCGATGCCACCGGCGTCGCCCAAACCTTCTTCGACCAGACCCGCTATGCCCCCGGCGGCACGGTCAAGCTGTCCTCGGCCCAGGGCGACGTGACGCTCGCGGGCGGTGCCAAGATCGTCCTCGGCGGGGCTGCCGGCGTGGCCGATGGCGACTTGGGCGGCGACGCCGGCCGGCTGATCGTCGACGCGGCCAAGGGCCGGTTCGTGGCCGCCGGCGCGATCGACGCGCATTCGGAAGACGGCACCCGCCAGGGCGCGGTCGACCTCGATGTCGGCCGGCTCGACGGCAGCTTCGACGCGCTGGCGGACAAGCTGACGGCGGCGGGCTTCGCCGAGGCGCAGCGGCTGCGCATCCGCAGCGGCGACGTGGTGCTCGGCACGACGGTCCGGGCCCGCGAATTCGCGCTGTCGGTCGATGGCGGCAGCCTCGACATCCGCGGCACAATCAACGCCACCGGTGCCACCGGCGGCGACATCCGGCTGGCGGCGGGCGGTGCCCTGACCTTGGACAACGGGGCTGCCCTGGACGCCTCCGGCATATCGGCCGACGCCGCGGGCAAGGGCGGCTCGGTGCTGCTCGCGGCCGGGGACAACGGCCGGTTCGACCTGCGTTCCGGCTCAACGATCGCGGTCGGCGCCGGCGGTGCCACCGGCACTGTGCAACTGCGCGCGCCGCGGACGAGCGACGGCGCCGATGTTGCCATCACCGGACCGATCGGCAGCCGGATCGATGGGGCGCGGCAGGTCACGGTCGAGGCCTATAAGGTCTTCAACGGGGTCTCGACGATCGACCAGGGCGTGATCGATCAGGTGGCGACCGACGCGCGGGCCTTCGCCGGACACACCGGCACCATCGCCAGCCGGCTCGGCGGCAATGTGGCCGTCCAGGCGGGCGAAGAACTGCGCAGCGACGGCGACATGACGCTGGCGACGGATTGGGACCTGCAGCACCTCAGCCAGGACGGCGTGAACGGCGTGCTGACGCTACGGGCCGGCGGTGACCTGACCTTGCTGGCCAATCTCAGCGACGGGTTCACGACCTTGGACGGCAAGAGCGTGCTGCAGGACGGCGGCGACTGGTCCTACCGTCTCGTCGGCGGCGCCGACACGGCCGGCGCCGACCCGATGGCGCTGCGCGCGGCGGCCGATCTCACGGCCGGCAAGGGCAATGTCCTGGTCGACACGCTGGCGGCGGCGCGGCCGCTCTTCATCCGCACCGGCGCCGGCGACATCGACATCGCCGCGGCGGCGGATGTCGTGCTCGGCGCCCGCACGAACACGAACTTCGATCTCAACACCTTCACCACCTACAACCCGGCCATGGTCTACACCGCCGGCCGACCGATCGGCGCGGGCGAGCAGCCGGGCTTCACCCCACCGGCGGGCGCCACCTACCCGACCGATGGCGGCGATATCAGCATCACGGCGGGCGGCAGCCTGTACGGCGTGCCCGAGAACCAGGTGGTGACCGACTACGTCTGGCGCCAGGGCGACGCCGAGGGACGCACGGGGCTGCAGACCAGCTGGTGGATCGACTTCGACGGCTTCCAGCAGGGCGTCGGCGCGCTGGGCGGCGGTAATGTCTCGCTGCGGGCCGGCGGCGACATCTCCAACCTCTCGGCGGTGATCCCGACGGTCGGCTGGGTTTCCGGCGACGCCGCCACCGGCACGGTCAACATCCGCAACGGCGGCACCCTCACGGTCGATGCGCTGGGCGACATCATCAGCGGCGTCTACTATGTCGGCCGCGGCGACGCGACGATCGAATCCGGCGGCGCGATCAAGGGCGGCGCGGATGTGGTCGACATGACCACCTTCGCCGACTACAAGCCGTACACGATCCTGGCGGTGGGCGATGCCGGCTTCCGGCTGCGCAGCCGCGGCGACCTGACCATCGAAACCGCGCTCGATCCGATGCTGCTGCCGCTTTCGACGCGGCAGAATCCCGACACGACCGTTACCGATCAATATGGCGGCTTCCTGTCGCGAGGAGACAACGGCGCCTTAGAACTCGATTCGATCGGCGGCAACGTCCGCTTTGGCAACAGGGGCGCAACCGTGCAGGGGGTCGCCGGCCTGGGAGGCCGCAGCGGATCAGACATCGCCAAGGCGATGCTGATCTATCCGGCCACCGTCCAGGCGGCCGCTTTCAGCGGCGACATCCTGGTTGACGGTGGCATGGTCCTGGAAAGTGCCGACCGAGGGACGTTGGACCTGCTGGCGGCGGAGAATGTCGTACTCCGATCCAGAGGCGATCCCGCAGCCCCCGCCGTGACCTATCCGCTGACATTCATCGCCATGGCGGATGCCGATCCGCAATTCGCACCGACCCCGCTGGATCCAGTCATCGTCAACTTCAGCGGCAATCAGGGCACCGCGGAACCGAAGCAATTCGAGCAGGCTTATTTCCTGATCACTCCTGCGCTGGACCAGGCCGGACGTCACATCGGCGACCCGGATCCGGTGCACATCTATGCCGTTGACGGATCGATCGCCGGGGATGTCGGTGGTGCCTACAGACTGACCCTGCCGAAGAGCCTCCGGCTGCGCGCCGAAGGCAATATCAGCAATCTCTCCATCAGTGCCACCAACACCAATGCGGACGATGTCACGCTGGTCCAAGCCGGCGGTGACATCAACCTGTCCTTGGGCTCCGGCGACGGGCCCAACGATTCCAGCACGCAGGTCAAGGTCGGCGGACCAGGCCAGTTGGTCGTCGCCGCCGGGGGCAACGTCGACCTCGGCACCGGCAACGGCATCCTGACCGACGGCAATCTGCGCACTTCGGTGCTGGCGGAACATGGCGCGGACATCACCGTCATGGCGGGGCTGGGCAGCGGCCAGCCGGACCGCACCGACTTCCTCGACCGCTATCTCGACCCGGCGCACGCTGCCGAGCTGGCGCCTTATCTTCAGGCCGCCGGCGGGTCGATCTACGCCGGGCAGATGATCGCCTATGTCCAGCAGGTGACCGGTCGGACCGGCCTGGACGCCACCGCCGCCTTCGCCCTGCTCAAGGCCCTGCCGCCGGAGCAGCAGGACCCGCTGATCCAGGATATCTTCTTCGCCGAGCTGCGCGCCTCCGGCCGCGAGGCCGGCGACCCCGCCAGCCCGCGCTTCGGCGCCACCGATCGCGGCTACGCCGCCGCTGCGGCGCTGTTCCCGGGCGATAGCTATTCCGGCAGCATCACCATGCTGGACTCCGCGATCAAGACGGAACGGGGCGGCAATATATCTCTGTTCGCGCCCGGCGGGGACGTCCGGCTTGGCGGCGTGGTTCCCCCCGGAACGTTCGGGCAGAAATTGAACCCCAACGACTCCGGCCTGTGGACCGTGCTTGGGGGCGACATCCGGGTGTTCGCCCAGGACGATATCCTGATCCGCTCCTCCCGCGCCCTCACCGCCCAGGGCGGCGACATCCTGATGTGGTCGTCCTTCGGCGACATCGATGCCGGCATCGGCTCACGCACCGCGCTGGCCACGGCGGCGCCGATCGTGCGTCTCAGCCTGAACGGCACGCTGCAGGTCGAACCCGGCGGCGTCACCAGCGGCAGCGGCATCGGCGCGCTGGTCCCGCCGGGCGATGTCGACCTCTACGCCCCGAACGGCGTGGTCAATGCCGGCGAGGCCGGCATCCGCGTCGCCGGCAACTTCAACGTCTTCGCGGTGCAGGTGCTGAACGCGGACAACATCCAGGTCGGCGGCAAGTCGGTCGGACTGCCGAGCGCGCCGGTCAACCCGGCCTCGATCGCCGGCACCGGCGACGTGGCCGCCGCCGCGACCCGGGCGATCGAGCAGCAGGTGCGCGACCAGGCCGAAAAGGGCGCCAAGCCCAACGAGGACGCGCCGCCACTGCTGATCACCGGGGCCTTCCTCGGCTACGACCAGGGGTAAGGCACCCTGCCCGAAGCCGGCATGGCGATCCAGGAACCTCTCCATCAAAGCGGGGAGCCCAGATTGCCGCGCCCCTTCGGGGCTTACCATGACGGCTGCTTATCAGACACTGCAACCACCACCGGCCCAACCGCGCTGAAGACCGGCCCGGTCTCCGGCACCTGCACCATCGGCTCCGGCACCTGACCGCCGCACCGGTCCCGGCCGTTCGCGCGCCCGGCGGAGTGATCTCCACCGGGCGGCAAGCACACGCGATCATCTTGATTTGATAAACCAGACATGATTAGGCCGAGTCTAATTCCGATAATATGCATACAAATCGATATTTCAGTTGTGTGAACATCCGTATCTTTGTCCACATCAAAATATTTATAAACGTTTCAGTTGCCATTGAACTGTGTTGAATGGGTGTGGTACTCAGCTTTATAGACAAATGATCGAAACATTCGCCTTCTTCATTCAGAATAAGGCGTGATGTGTGACGCTTTTATTTCATTGCCCAGGGGACGGGCGCGGACCATCGAAGGGGGATCCATGCGGCCAAGGCGGAGGTCGAGGCTTGCCGTGGCCGGCTGGGCCGCAGGCGTGTCGCTGCTGGCCCTGGGCGCTGGCCGGGCGGCGGACGCGCCGGCCGCGGGCAGCGCTGCGCCCGCACCGGCAGCGGCGGCACCGTCCGGCGGCACCACCGCGGCCAGCCGCTTCGACGTCATGGAATTCCAGGTCCAGGGCAACACCGTGCTGCCGGTGGTGCAGATCGAGGAGGCGGTGTACCCCTTCCTCGGCCCCGGCAAGTCGATCGACGATGTCGAGGGCGCCCGCGCGGCGCTGGAGAAGCGCTACGCCGACGCCGGCTATGTCACCGTTGCCGTGAACATCCCGGAGCAGACGGTGCGCGACGGTGTGGTCAAGCTCGAGGTGGCGGAGGCCCGGGTCGGCCGCCTCAGGGTGCGCAACTCACGCTACTATTCACTCGGCCGGATCAAGGATGCGGCCCCCTCGCTGGCCGAAGGCACGGTGCCGCAGCTGGCCGGCATCCAGCATGATTCGGAGGTGCTGAACCGGCTGCCGGGCCGCACCGTGACGCCGCTGCTGAAGGCGGGGGCCGAGCCGGGCACGGTCGATGCCGATCTCACCGTCGAGGATGAATCGCCGTTCCAGGCCTCGGTCGAGCTGAACAACCAGTACAGCGCCGACACCAAGCATCTCAGGCTGTCCGGCTCGGTCGGCTACAACAACCTGTGGCAGCTCGGCCATTCCGTGTCGCTGCAATACACCACCGC
>NZ_JBYRFX010001144.1:0-2248 GCF_057815775.1 Inquilinus sp. | reverse complement strand
CATGTCGAACGGCGTCGTCGTGGTGCCTTCCTCGCGATAGCCATGGACGTGGAAGTTGTCGTGGTTCGGCCGCTTGTAGGTCAGGCGGTGGATCAGCTGGCCGTAGCCGTGGAAGGCGAAGATCACCGGCTTGTCCCGCGTGAACAGCGCCTGGAAATGATCGTCCTCGATCCCGTGCGGATGCTCGCTCTTCGATTGCAGCGTCATCAGGTCGACGACATTGACGAAGCGGATGCGCAGCCGGGGCACGTGCTCCAACAGCAGTTCGACCGCGGCGACCGCTTCCATCGTCGGCACGTCGCCGGCGCAGGCCATCACCACCTCCGGCTCCTCGTCGCCTTCCGTGCTCGCCCAATCCCAGCGGCCGATGCCGGCGGTGCAATGGGCGGCGGCCTGGTCGATGTCCAGCCATTGCGGCGCGGGCTGCTTGCCGGCGACGATGACGTTGATACGGTCATAGGTCCGCAGGCAATGGTCGGTCACCCACAGCAGCGTGTTGGCGTCCGGCGGCAGGTAGATCCGGACGATATCGGCCTTCTTGTTGACGACATGGTCGATGAAGCCCGGGTCCTGGTGGCTGAAGCCGTTGTGGTCCTGGCGCCAGACATGCGAGGTCAGCAGGTAGTTCAGCGACGAGATCGGCTTTCGCCACGGCAGGTCGCGGCTGACCTTCAGCCATTTCGCGTGCTGGTTCACCATGGAATCGACGATGTGGATGAAGGCCTCGTAGCACGAGAACAGGCCGTGCCGGCCGGTCAGCAGATAGCCTTCGAGCCAGCCCTGGCAGAGATGCTCGCTCAGCACCTCCATCACCCGGCCTTCGGCCGCCAGATGCACGTCCTCCGGCAGGATGTCCTCCATCCACACCCGGTCGGTCGCCTCGAACACGGCGTCCAGGCGGTTGGAGGCGGTCTCGTCGGGCCCGACCAGCCGGAAGTTGCGGGCCTCGGCATTCAGCCGGATGACGTCGCGCAGCAGCTGGCCCATCGCCTTGGTTGCCTCGCCGCTGCTGCCGCCGGGATGGGGCACCTTGAGCGCGAAGTCGCGATAATCGGGCAGTGCCAGCTCCTGCCGCAGCAGCCCGCCATTGACGTGCGGGTTTGCCCCCATGCGGCGGGTGCCCCTGGGCGCCAGGGCCTGCAGCTCCGGGATCAACTGCCCGGACCCGTCGAACAGTTCCTGCGGCCGGTAGCTGCGCATCCAGGTCTCGAGCAGGGCGAGATGCGCCGGGTTGTCGGCCAGGCCGGACAATGGCACCTGGTGCGAGCGCCAGAAGCCTTCGGTCTTCAGCCCGTCGACCTCCTTCGGCCCGGTCCAGCCCTTGGGGCTGCGCAGGATGATCATCGGCCAGCGCGGGCGTGAGGCGGCACCATCTTCGCGCGATGCGCGCTGGATCTCCTGGATCCGGTCGATGACGATGTCGAGCGTGGCCGCCATCGTCTTGTGCATCAGCGCCGGGTCGGATCCCTCGACGAAATGCGGCTCATAGCCGTAGCCCTCGAACAAGCGCAGCAGCTCCTCGTCGGTCATGCGGCCGAGGATGGTCGGGTTGGCGATCTTGTAGCCGTTGAGGTGCAGGATCGGCAGGACGGCGCCGTCGATCCGCGGGCTCAGGAACTTGTTCGAATGCCAGGACGCCGCCAGCGGCCCGGTCTCGGCCTCGCCGTCGCCGACGACGCAGGCGACGATCAGGTCGGGGTTGTCGAAGGCGGCGCCATAGGCATGGGCCACGGCATAGCCGAGTTCGCCGCCCTCATGGATCGATCCCGGCGTCTCCGGCGCCGCATGGCTGGGGATGCCACCGGGGAAGGAGAACTGGCGGAACAGCCGGCGGATGCCGTCGCGGTCCCGCGCGATCTCCGGATAGATCTCGGAATAGGTGCCTTCGAGATAGGTGTTGGCGACCACGCCTGGCCCGCCATGGCCGGGGCCGCAGATGAAGATCATATCCAGGTCGTCGCGGGCGATGACCCGGTTGAGATGGGCGTAGATGAAGTTCAGCCCCGGCGTCGTGCCCCAATGGCCGAGCAGCGGGTTGTCGAGCAGGTAGATCTGCCCGACGGAGAGGTAGTTCGCCGCCCGCCACCATGCGTCGATCAGCGCCAGGTCCGGCCCGCCACCGTCGCTCGACGATTCGTTCCAACTCACGCCACGCTCCCTCGTCCGCCGCTCGGGTCGCCGCGCACTGCCCCATCCTCGCGGCCCGCCGACCGTCGTGGGAGCCGGCGACGATCAGTCGCGGCGGGAA
>NZ_JBYRFX010001143.1:0-1518 GCF_057815775.1 Inquilinus sp. | reverse complement strand
GCCCAGGACCGCCCCTATGCGCGTGCTGGGCATCGCCGGCTGGAGCGGCAGCGGCAAGACCACGCTTCTGGCACAGCTGATTCCGGCCCTGGTCGGACGCGGCCTGCGGATCTCGACCATCAAGCACGCACATCACGATTTCGATGTCGACCAGCCGGGCAAGGACAGCTGGCGGCATCGCGAAGCCGGGGCGACCGAGGTGCTGGTCGCGTCGGACCGGCGCTGGGCGCTGATGCATGAGCATCGCGACGCGGCCGAACCGCCGCTCGATGTGCTGCTGGCCAAGCTGGAGCCGGTCGATCTGGTGCTGGTCGAAGGCTTCAAGCGCGACCCGCACCCGAAGCTGGAGGTCTGGCGGGCCGCCACCGGCAAGCCGCCGCTCTACCCCGACGACCCCACCATCATCGCCGTGGCCAGCGACGACCCGGTTACCGACCGGCACCAGCTGCCGATCGACGACATTGCGGCGATCGCAGATTTCGTGATGGCCTTCACCCATCCCAAGGCGGCCTGAGCCATGGGCCGTCCGCCTGACGCTTCGTTGCCCGACGACTGCTTCGCCGTCGGCGACCGGCTGCTGTCGATCGAAGAGGCCTTGGCCGAATTCCAGGCACGGCTGGGCTCGGTCACCGGCCACGAGACGGTGGCCCTGTCCGCGGCCGAGGGCCGGATCCTGGCCGATGCCCTGGTCGCCGACCGGTCGGTGCCGCCGCACGACAACGCCGCGGTCGATGGCTATGCCGTCCATTTCGACGACCTGCCGCCGGGCCGGCCGGTGACACTGCCCGTGACCGGCCGCGTCGCCGCCGGCCATCCGCTCGGCCGGGCCGCCGGGCGCGGCGAGGCGATCCGCATCTTCACCGGCGCGCCGATGCCGGCCGGGCCGGACACGGTGGTGATGCAGGAGGATTGCAGCGTCGCCGGCGATGCCGTGACCATCCCGGCCGGCCTGCCGCGCGGCGCCAATGCCCGCCGGGCCGGCGAAGATATCCGCAGCGGCGACACCGTGCTGACGGCCGGCCGCAGGCTGGGCCCGGCGGAGATCGGCCTTGCCGCCTCGCTCGGCCGCGCCACCCTGCTCGTCCGCCGCCCGCTGCGGGTCGCCCTGGTCTCGACCGGGGACGAGGTGCGCGACCCTGGCGCGCCGATCGCCGAGGGCCAGATCTACGACGCCAACCGCCATGTGCTGGCGGCGCTGCTGCGCCGGCTGGGCTGCATTGTCATCGACCACGGCATCCTGCCGGACCGGACCGAGGCGATCCAGGCAGGGCTGACGACGGCTGCGGCGGGCGCCGATGCGATCGTCACCTCCGGCGGCGTGTCGGTCGGCGACGAGGATCACGTCAAGCCGGCGCTGGAGGCGGCGGGCGGCCGGCTGCATCTGTGGCGCCTGGCGATCAAGCCGGGCCGGCCGGTGGCGCTGGGCCAGATCGGCGACGTGCCGCTGCTGGGCCTACCCGGCAACCCGGTCGCGGTCATGGTGACGTTTCTGCTGGTTGCCCGGCCGATCCTGCTGCG
>NZ_JBYRFX010001142.1:0-1819 GCF_057815775.1 Inquilinus sp. | reverse complement strand
GCCCCCTTCCCGTTCGACCTGCTGTACTGGAACAGCGACACGACCCGGATGCCGGCGGCGATGCACAGCTTCTATCTGCGCAACATGTACCAGGAGAACCGGCTGGCCCAGCCGGGCGGCATCAACCTGGCCGGGGTGCCGATCGACCTGGGCACGGTCAAGACCCCGACCTTCATGCTGTCGACCCGGGAGGACCACATCGCGCCCTGGGCCTCGACCTATGCCGCGACCCAGCTGTTCGGCGGCCCGGTGCGGTTCTGCCTCAGCGCCTCCGGCCACATCGCCGGGGTGGTCAACCCGCCGGCGGCAAAGAAGTACAACCACTGGATCAACACTCGCACGCCGAAGAGCGCCGAGGCCTGGCTGAAGGGCGCCGAGGCGGTGGAGGGCTCCTGGTGGCCGGAATGGCAGAAATGGGTGGCGCGCCACGCCGGCGGCCAGGTGCCGGCCCGGCAGCCCGGCGACGGCAAGCTCACCCCGATCGAAGCCGCCCCCGGCCGCTACGTCCGCGCGGCGGAGAAGGCCGCCCGGACGTAACGAACCGGACTCACTTCGCCCATTGGGCGGCGGCGTCCTTGGCGAAGGCGCGGTAGGAGCGCGGGGGCCGGCCGAGCAGCGTGGTCAGGCGGGCGACATCGTCCGCCGTCGCGACTGCGCCTTCCGTCTGGTAGCGGCTGAACATCAGGCGCAGATCCAGCGCGTGCCAGGCGGGCAGCATGGATCTGAGGCGCTGCTCCATCGCCTCCAGATCGTCGCCGCCATAGCGGATGGAGCGGCCGAGCGCCTCGCTCCAGATCGCGGCGAGGGCTTCGCCGGTCAGGCCGTCCGGGCCGACCAGGGCGTAGGTCTCGCGGCCGAGCGGTGCCGGCGCCTGCTCCCGGCGCAAAAGCTCGATCGCCGCGGCCTCGCCGATGTCGCGGATATCGACCATCGAGACGCCCTTCGCCCCGATCGGCGCGCCATAGACGCCGGCGTTCAGCAGCGGGTCCTTCTGGCGCAGGTCGTTCTGGATGAAGTAGCCGGCACGCAGCACCGTCACCGGCAGGTCGAGGGCCGCGATCATCCGCTCGACCGCGTATTTGCCGGCGAAATGCGGCGCATCGGCATAGGCCTCGCCCTTGAACACCGAGAGATAGACGACGCCTTTGACGCCGGCCTCGCGGGCGACCTCGAGCGCCAGCATGGTCTGGGTCAGCTCATCCGCCACATTCGCGGCCAGCAGGAACAGGGTGCTGACGCCCTGCAGCGCCGCCCGCACCGACTCCACATCGCCGAGATCGCCGCGGACCGGCACCACGCCGGAGGGGAATTTCGCCGTTTCGGGCGAGCGGGTCAGGGCACGGATGTCGGCACTGCGACCCTGGAGATGGGCCAGAACCTGGGACCCGATGGTCCCGGTGCTGCCGGTGACGAGAATGGTCATGTCGAACACTCCTTATAGAGACTGTGGAAGACCCTGTGCTTCTGGGGGAAAGATAGCTGTTTCAGTTTTGTGGAGGAGGCGCGAAGAATGAGACCACTCGTCTCAAATCCGGGACACCGAGATGGATCTGCAAGGCCTGTCAGACTTCAACCTGGTTGCCGCCCATGGCGGGTTCGGCCGGGCCGCCCGCGCCTCCGGCCGGCCGAAGGCGACGCTGTCGCGCCGGGTGGCCGACCTGGAACGCGGGCTCGACCTGCGTTTGTTCGAGCGGGGTGCGCGCACGCTGAAGCTCACCGAGGAAGGGCGCGCGCTCTACGAGAGAACCTCGGTGCTGCTGACCGAAATCGACGAAACCGCGGCGACCATCGCGTCCGGCGGCGGTGCGCCGCGCGGCAG
>NZ_JBYRFX010001141.1:0-5162 GCF_057815775.1 Inquilinus sp. | reverse complement strand
GATCGTGCCGCTGCTGGTCATCATGGCGAAGAAGCCGCGGCCGGTGGCGCCGGGCGCGATCTCGATCCAGGAGCTGATGGTCGAGCCGCCGGAGCAGGTGAAGAACTGGCATGTCCATGCCGACGGCACCTTCTGGGGCCGCTTCTTCCGCCGGCTGGACGGCGTGCTGCGGCCGATCGAGCCGTTCTTCCCGCGGCGGCAGAAGTCGGTTGACAAGGCGGTCGCCTTCGTCACCGAACGGCTGAACGGCGAGGACGGGCTGGGCGCGATCTACCCGGCCATGGCCAATTCCGTGATGATGTTCAAATGCCTGGGCTATCCGGACGACCATCCGGACCTGAAGATCGCCTGGGCCTCGGTCGAGAAGCTGGTCGAGACGGTGGACGGCATCACCTACGCCCAGCCCTGCCTGTCGCCGGTGTGGGACACCGCCCTGACCGCCCATGCGCTGCTGGAGGCCGGCGACCCGGAATCGGTGGCGCGGGCGAAGCAGGGTCTGGACTGGCTGGTGCCGCGCCAGGTGCTCGACGTCAAGGGCGACTGGGCCGAGCGGCGTCCGGATGTGCGGCCGGGCGGCTGGGCCTTCCAGTACAACAACGCGCATTACCCCGACCTCGACGACACCGCGGTCGTGGTCATGGCGATGCACCGCGCCGACCCGGAGCGGTACCGCGAGGCGATCGACCGCGGCGTGGAATGGCTGGTCGGGCTGCAGAGCAGCAATGGCGGCTGGGCCGCCTTCGAGGTCGACAACACCTACCACTATCTCAACCATATCCCCTTCGCCGATCACGGCGCGCTGCTGGACCCGCCGACCTCCGACGTCACGGCGCGTTGCATCAGCATGCTGGGCCAGCTTGGTAAGCGCGCCGACGATCCGGTGGTGGCGCGGGGCCTGGACTTCCTGCGGCGCGAGCAGGAAGCGGACGGCTCCTGGTTCGGGCGCTGGGGCACCAACTACATCTACGGCACTTGGTCGGTGCTGTGCGCCATCAACGCGGTCGCGGCCGACATGCAAGCGCCCTATATCCGCCGCGCCGTCGACTGGCTGCTGGCGCAGCAGCGTGAGGATGGCGGCTGGGGCGAATCCGGCGACAGCTACTACGCCGGCAAGCCGGAGATGACGCCGGCGGCAAGCACGGCCTCACAGACCGCCTGGGCGGTGCTGGCCCTGATGGCGGCCGGCGACACCGAGAACCCGGCCGTGGCGCGCGGCGTCGCCTGGCTGGCGGCGCATCAGCGCGCCGACGGGCTGTGGGACGAGCCGAACTTCACCGCCGTCGGCTTCCCGCGCGTCTTCTACCTGCGCTACCACGGCTATCCCGCCTTCTTCCCGACCTGGGCCCTGTCGCGCTACCGCCGGCTGCAGCAGAGCACCAGCGGCCGAGTCGAGGTCGGAATGTGAGGAGACGGCCCGGAACCGCGCCGGCGCGGCCGGCTGATGGCGGGTGAGGGGCTTCTCATGCTCGGCATCCTGACCGGCCTGGCGAAGGAGGCGGAGATCGCGCGGCGGATCTCGCCGCTGGTGCGGTGTTCGGCCAGCGATCCGGCCCGGGCCGCGGTCCTGGCGCGCGAGCTGGTGGCCGGCGGCGCGACTGCGCTGCTCAGCTTCGGCATCGCCGGCGGCCTGGCGCCGGGCCTGGCCAGCGGCCGGCTGGTGATCGGCACGGCGGTGAAGACTGGTGCCGGACAGTTGGCCTGCGATGCCGGGCTGATGAACCGGCTGGCGGCAGTGCTGCCGGAGGCTGCGCGGGGCGTGGTGTGGGGCGGCGACGTCATCGTCGACACCGCGGCAGCCAAGGCCAAGCTGTACCGCGACAGCGGCGCCGATATCGTCGATCTCGAAAGTGCCGCTGTCATGGCGGCTGCGGTGGCGGCAGGGCTGCCCTTCGGCGTGCTGCGCACCGTCGCGGACCCGGCGGCACATGGTCTGCCGCCGGCCGCTCTGGTCGGACTCGATGCCGAGGGTCGCCCGGCGATCGGGCCGGTGCTGCGGGCCTTGGCCCGCAGCCCTGGTCAGTTGCCGGCGCTCATCCGCCTGGGGCGGCAGAGCGGTGCAGCGATGGCGGCGTTACTTGCCGCCGCCCGCGCCCTTGGCGACAGCGGCCGCCTTCGGGGTGTGGCGTAGCTTGTCCAGCGCCTTCTGGACGTGGGACGAGAACATGAACTCCGCCGGACGCTGACGGTCCAGCGAGATCTCCGGCGCCATCTTACCTTCGGTGCGGATGCCGCGCATGCTGACCACGAAGGCCTTCAGCGGGTTGCGGAACATGTCCTTGACCGCGCTGGCCTCGTAGCCGGAATGCACCATGCAGTTGGCGCACTTCTCGTAGTTGCCGGTGCCGTACTTGTCCCAGTCGGTGTCTTCCATCAGCTCCTTGTAGGTCTGGGCATAGCCCTCGCCCAGGAGGTAGCAGGGCCGCTGCCAGCCGAAATACGTGCGCGTCGGGTTGCCCCACGGCGTGCAGTGGTACGTCTGGTTGCCGGCCAGGAAGTCGAGGAACATGGTGGACTGGCTGAACGACCAGCGCTTGCCGTTCTCGCCGCGCTTGAAGATGTCGCGGAACAGCTGCTTGGTGGTCTGGCGGCTCAGGAAATGCTGCTGGTCCGGCGCCCGCTCATAGGCATAGCCGGGCGAGACGGTGATGGCGTCGACGCCCATTTCCTTGACGTCGTCGAAGAAGGCCGCGACGCGCTCCGGCACGGCGTTGTTGAACAGCGTGCAGTTGATGTTGACGCGGAAGCCGCGGGCCTTGGCGGCCTTGATCGCCTTGACCGCGCGGTCGTAAACGCCGTCCTGGCACACCGACCGGTCGTGATCCTCCTGGTCGCCGTCCAGATGGACCGACCAGATCAAGAACGGGCTCGGCTTGTACTGATCGAGCTTCTTCTCCATCAGCAGCGCATTGGTGCACAGGTAGACGTACTTCTTGCGGTCGATGATGCCCTGCACCACTTCCGCCATCTCCTTGTGCAGCAGCGGTTCGCCGCCGGCGATCGAGACCACCGGCACGCCCGAATCGTCCACCGCCTGCAGGCAGTCGGCGACCGACAGGCGCTGGTTCAGGATCTCGTCGGGATAGTCGATCTTGCCGCAACCGGCGCAGGCCAGGTTGCACCGGAACAGCGGTTCCAGCATCAGGACCATCGGATAGCGCTTGGTTCCCAAGACGTGCTGCTTGAGAAGATAAGCGCCGATACGGATCTGCTGTTGAAGCGGAATACCCATGGGACCTTCACAGACTTTCAGCCGGAACCCAGGCCAAGCCGCCATGCCTACTCGGCAGGGACGGGCACGGTCAACTGGGAGGGGAGGCGGAATCGGATGTTTTCTGCGACACCCTGCAATGTGGAAACCTCGACCTCGCCGAAGCGCTGGAGCGTTTCGACCAGCTCCTGCACCAGGCTGTCGGGGGCGGATGCGCCGGCGGTGACGCCGACGGTGTTCTTGCCGACCAGCCATTCCGGGTCGAGGCCGGAGGCATCGTCGATCAAGTAGCTGGGCACGCCGAGCTCGTCGCCGATCTCGCGCAGCCGGTTCGATTTCGAGCTGTTGCGGGCGCCGATCACCAGCAGCACCTCGACGATCTGCTCCAGCTCCCGCACCGCGCCCTGGCGATTCTGGGTGGCGTAGCAGATGTCCTTGGTGTCGGGCCCGACGATCGCCGGGAACCTGACCTTCAGCGCATCGATCACCGCCTTGGTGTCGTCGACGCTGAGCGTGGTCTGGGTGATGTAGGACACCTGCTGGGGGTTCGGCACCTCCAGCTTCGCGACATCCTCGACCGTCGAGATCAGGGTGACGCCGCCCGGAATCTGGCCCGTCGTGCCCTCGACCTCGGCGTGGCCGGCATGGCCGATCAGGATGACGGTGCGATCCTGTGCCGCATACCGGCGGCCCTCGATATGCACCTTCGACACCAGCGGGCAGGTCGCGTCGATCACCTGCAGTCCGCGCTGCTCGGCATCGGCCTCGACCGACTGGGCGACACCATGCGCGCTGAAGATCGTGATGCTGCCGGCCGGAACCTCGTCGAGCTCGTCGACGAATTTCGCGCCCTTGGCGCGCAGGCTCTCGACCACGTGCCGGTTGTGCACGATCTCATGCCGGACATAGACGGGCTGGCCGTAGATCTCCAGCGCGCGCTCGACAATTTCGATGGCCCGTTCAACACCGGCGCAAAAGCCTCGGGGTTGGGCCAAGATGATCCGCATACGGCACCTATGTTCTGGCTTTGGAGCTGGGACGTCACGCCAGAGTGAATCGCTCTCATTTAAAACATACAACGTGCTAACTTCGCATGTCACTATGCGTCACATGCGATGGCCTGCGCGCCGATGTCTCTTTAATAATCGTCAAATTGCCGCGGGTCGGCAGGTGTGATTACTTTTCGCGGCGCCGGGGCGGGACCCCGAAACAACGGGACGACGCTTGATGGAACGACGCAGGACGGACACTCGGACACCGCTCCTCGATCAACTTCAGGGCCCCGCCAGTCTTCGCAACGTCAACGATGACGACACGCTCAAGCGGATTGCGCACGAGCTGCGGACTGAGCTGCTCGACGTGGTCTCGGTCACCGGTGGCCATCTCGGCGCCGGGCTCGGCGTGGTGGAGCTGACTGTCGCCCTGCACGCCGTGTTCGACACCCCGAAGGACCGGTTGATCTGGGATGTGGGGCACCAGGCCTATCCACACAAGATCCTGACCGACCGGCGAGACCGTATTCGCACATTGCGTCAGGCTGGCGGGCTGTCCGGCTTCACCCGGCGGTCGGAGAGCGAATACGATCCGTTCGGCGCCGCCCACAGCTCGACCTCGATTTCCGCCGCGCTCGGCATGGCCGTCGCCCGCGACGTGAAGGGCGAGCAGCGCAACGTCATCGCCGTGATCGGCGACGGGTCGATGAGCGCCGGCATGGCCTATGAGGCGATGAACAATGCCGGGGCGATGGCGTCGCGGCTGATCGTCGTGCTCAACGACAACGACATGTCGATCGCGCCGCCGGTCGGGGCCATGAGCGCGTATTTGTCGCGGCTGATCTCGTCGCGGCCCTACCGCTCGCTGCGGCACCTGGTGCGCGACGTCACCGCGATGATGCCGTCGCCGGTGGCCCGCGCGGCGAAGAAGGCCGAGGAATACGCCCGCGGCTTCGTCACCG
>NZ_JBYRFX010001140.1:0-5569 GCF_057815775.1 Inquilinus sp. | reverse complement strand
TATGGTGGATGCCGCTGAAACGAGAAGCGGGGTCCGCCTAAAGGGTCAGGATCTTGATTGTATGCAAAAGATGGAAGACTTCATCCACGACCATGGTGTGACTGAAGTCGAGTGCCTGGTTCCCGACATCAACGGGATTGCCCGGGGCAAGATTCTGCCGGACGACAAATTCATCAAGGGCCTGAAGACGCGGGGCATGCGGATCCCGGAATCGATCTTCATGCAGACGGTGACCGGGGACTACCCCGACGACGACGTCACCAATGCGGCCGATATCGACATCTACATGGTGCCCGACGGCGACACGATCCGGATGGTGCCGTGGTACCAGGAGCCGACGGCGCAGGTGATCTGCGACGCGGAATATGTCGACGGCAGCCCGTGCGAGCTGTCGTGCCGCCATGTCCTGCGGCGGGTGCTGAAGCTGTACGAGGCGAAGGGCTGGAAGCCGCTGGTGGCGCCCGAGCTCGAATTCTACCTGGTGAAGAAGAACATCGACCCGGACTACCCGCTGGAGCCGCCGATCGGCCGGTCCGGCCGGCCGGAGACCGGGCGCCAGTCCTACGGCATCGACGCGGTCAACGAATTCGATCCGATCTTCGAGGAAATCTACGACCATTGCGAAGTGATGGGCCTCGACGTCGACACCCTGGCGCATGAGGCGGGGGCAGCGCAGATCGAGATCAACTTCAACCATGGCGACGCGCTCGACCTCGCCGACCAGGTGCTGATCTTCAAGCGCACGGTGCGCGAGACGGCGATGCGCCACGACGTCTACGCCACCTTCATGGCCAAGCCGCTGCAGAACGAACCCGGCAGCGCCATGCACCTGCACCAGAGCGTGAACGACGCCAAGACCGGCCGGAACCTGTTCGCCACCGAGACCGGCGGCAACAGCGACCTGTTCCTGTCCTACATCGCCGGGCTGCAGAAGTTCGTGCCGGCGGCGATGCCGCTGTTCGCGCCGAACGTGAACTCCTACCGCCGCCTCGACCCCGAGAGCGATGCGCCGATCAACGTGCATTGGGGCATCGACAACCGCACGGTCGGCTTCCGCGTGCCGATCGACGAACCGCAGGCCAAGCGGGTCGAGAACCGGGTCGCCGGCGCCGACTGCAACCCGTACCTGATGTTCGCGGCGTCGCTGGCCTGCGGCTATCTCGGCATCGTCAACGAGATGACGCCGTCGAACCCGGTCGAAGGTTCGGCCAAGCGGCTGGCCTTCACCCTGCCGCGTCACCTGTACGACAGCCTGAACAAGTTCTCGGCCTCGCGCCCGTTGCGCGAAGTCCTGGGCGAGAAGCTGGTCGATGCCGTCTGGTGGGTGAAGAATAAGGAGTACGACGCCTATCACCGCGTCATCAGCTCCTGGGAGCGCGAGAACCTGCTCCTGAACGTCTGACGTGCGCCCGTGCCCTGCGGGGCGCGGGTTTCCTTGCCGGAGGGTGCCGTCGATGAAGGTCGCGGTGATGGGCGCGGGCGCGGTGGGCTGCTATTTCGGTGGCATGCTGGCCCGGGCGGGGCATGAGGTGGTGCTGATCGGCCGGCCCGGCCATGTCGAGGCGATCGGCCGGGACGGGCTGCGGCTCGAGACCCAGGCGTTCGACGAGCGGCTGCGCCTCGCGGCCAGCACCGATGCCGCGGCCGCCGCCGGGGCAGACCTCGTGCTGTTCTGCGTGAAGTCGTCCGACACTGACGATGCCGGGGCGGCGCTGAAACCGCATCTCGCCCCCGGCGCGCTGGTGCTGACGCTGCAGAACGGTGTCGAGAACGCCGACCGTCTCAGGCGCATCCTGTCGCAGACGGTGGGGGCGACGGTGGTCTATGTCGGGGCGGAGATGGCCGGGCCCGGCCACGTCCTGCACCATGGCCGCGGCGAGCTGGTGATCGAGCCGTCGGCCGCCAGCGCTGATGTGGCCGAGGCGTTCGTGGCCGCCGGCGTGCCGGCCGAGATCTCAGCCGATGTCCGGGCCGCCCTGTGGGCCAAGCTGATCCTGAACTGCGCCTATAACGCGCTGTCCGCCATCGCGCAGCTGCCTTATGGCCAATTGGTCCAGGGGCCGGGCATCGAGGGCGTGATGCGCGACGTCGTGGCGGAATGCCGGGCGGTCGCGGTGGCCGAGGGCGTGGCCGTTCCGGACGATATCGAGGCGATGGTGCGCGGCCTCCCCCGGTCGATGCCGGGGCAGTATTCCTCGACCGCGCAGGACCTGGCGCGCGGCAAGCCCAGCGAGATCGACCACCTCAACGGCCTGATCGTGCGCCGCGGCGAGGCCCTGGGGATCCCGACGCCGGTGAACCGACTCCTGCATGCCCTCGTGGGTCTCCTGGAAAGCAAGCGCTCAAGTGCGGAGCAGGGGGCCTGACTTTGCATGCGGCCTCGCATGGCCTGGGTCTTGAACCGGGCCCGCGGCTGCCAAAGTTCACCCCATGACATTCCCTCTCTCGGTCCTCGACCTCGCGCCGATCGCCTCCGGCAATTCGCCCGGCCAGGCCGTCCGCAATTCGCTCGATCTCGGCCGCCTGACCGACCGGCTGGGCTACACCCGCTATTGGGTGGCCGAGCATCATTCGATCCCGGGCGTCGCCAGCACGGCGCCGGAGATCCTGATCGGCCATGTCGCGCAGGTGACGGATCGGATCCGCGTCGGCTCCGGCGGCGTGATGCTGCCGAACCATTCGCCGCTGCGGGTGGTCGAGGCCTTCAAGATGCTGGAATCGCTGCATCCCGGCCGGATCGACCTCGGCCTCGGCCGCGCCCCCGGCTCCGACCAGTTGACGGCACTGGCGATGCGCCGGTCGCGCGACGCCGTCATATCGGATGATTTCCAGGAGCAGTTTGCCGAGATGCGGGCCTTCGCCGACGGCACCTTCCCGGCCGATCACGGCTTCCGCGCCGTGCATGCGGTGCCGGAGGATGTGCCGCTGCCGCCGGTCTGGATGCTCGGCTCCAGCGATTTCGGCGCCCGCTTCGCCGCCCATATCGGCGTCGGCTTCGCCTTCGCCCATCATTTCAGCCCGCAATACACGATGCCGGCGATGCATCTGTACCGCACCAATTTCCGGCCCTCGGCGACGATGGCGGCGCCGCATTCGATCCTGACCGTCTCGGTCTATTGCGCCGAGGATGCGGACGAGGCGGAGCGGCTGGCGCTGCCGCACCAGATGTCGATGGCGCGGCTGCGCACCAACCGCCCGATCCAGCTGCCGAGCCCGGAGGAGGTGCTGGCCTATCAGTATTCGCCGGACGAGCAGCGCCTGGCCGAAAGCTCACGCCGCAACCAGATCGTCGGCACGCCGGAGACGGTGAAGGCCGAGATCGAGCGCCTGGCCGGCGAGACGGTGGCGAGCGAGGTGATGATCACCAGCATGATCCACGACCACGCCGCCCGGCTGCGCAGCTACGAGCTGGTGGCGGAGGTGTTCGGGCTGGACCGGGCAGGATAGAGGCCGGCATCCGCCGTCTGCTCGGGCAGCATCCGGTCGAGGGTGCCGTCCCGGCGGAAGGCGACGTGCCAGACCGTGGCTGCGACATGCAGCAGGACCAGTCCGTAGACCGCCCATTGGCCTAGGATGTGCACGGTGTGGCCGATGCTGTAGACCGTCTCGTCGGCGGGCAGCAGCAGCGGCACATCGACCAGGCCGAAGAACGGGATCCGGCGCGCATGACCGGCGGACATCAGGTAGCCGCTGGCCGGCATCGCCAGCAGGATCAGGTACAGCAGGCGGTGGCTGAGTGCTGCCGCCGCGGCCTCCCAGGCGCCCCAACGGCGGGAGGGCGGCGGCGGATGCCGGGCCCGCCAGATCAGCCGTATCGCGGTGACCGCCAGGATGGTGAGGCCGACCGATTTGTGCAGCATCAGCACGGTGCCGCGCGACGCGGCCTCATCCGGCAGGCTTTCCATGATCCAGGCCAGGATGACGACGGCGAGCATCAGGATCGCCGAGCCCCAATGCAGCCATCGGGCCGGCGCGGCGTATCGCCAAAGGGGGGCAGAGCGGCGGGATTCGGTCGGTGCGGAGGCCATGCGGTTCCCTGATCGCTGAGACGCCGCAGGCTATTCGCCAGATGTCGCAGAACTGTGCCGGCCACCCGCCGCGCCGCTCAGCGCCGGAGCCGGGGATCCGGGAAGGACTGCGCGGCTTTCGGCCTTAGCCTCGGCCCGTGGCGGCCGCATCGTCGCATCCACCGGCAGCCCCTTGCGCGGCCGCGCGGCCCGCGCTACACCCGGCGCCCTTTTCCATCAGCCCCGTCCGACCGGATCGGGGCCTTTCGGCGTTGCGCAGCGGAGGCGGACATGGCGGTCTGCGGCCTTGATTTCGGCACCTCGAACTCGACCCTCGGCATCGTCGACGGGCAAGGCGCCCGGCTGCTGCCGCTGGAGGGCGCGGCGACCACGCTGCCCAGCGCGATCTGGTTCGACCTGGTCGGCGGCGCGCCGCAATACGGCCGCTCGGCGATCGACTCCTATGTCGAAAGCCTGGAAGGCCGGCTGATGCGGTCGATCAAATCCGTGCTCGGCACGCCCTTGATCGAGGAGGACACCTGGGTCGGGCGCGAGCGGATCGGCTTCAAGCGGGTGATTTCCCTGTTCCTGGCCGAGATGAAGGCGCGGGCAGAGGCCACTTGTGGCCACGCGCTGGAGCGGGTCGTGCATGGCCGCCCCGTGCATTTCGTCGACGACGATGCGGCCGGCGACCGCGCCGCCCAGGACACGCTGGCGGCGATCGCCCGCGAGGCCGGCTTCAGCGAGGTGTCGTTCGAATACGAACCGATCGCCGCGGCCCGCACCTACGAGGCCGGGCTGGACCGGGAGGAGGTGGCGCTGATCGTCGATATCGGCGGCGGCACCTCCGACATCTCGATCGTGCGGCTGGGCCCGCAGCGCCGGGCGCTGCCGGATCGCGCTGGGGACATCCTGGCCAATGACGGCATCCGGCTGGGCGGCACCGATGTCGACCGTCTCTTCAGCCTGGCGACGGTGATGCCGGCGCTGGGCCTGGGCAGCAAGATGAAGCGCGTCGGCGCCGTGGCGCCCAGCCGCTACTTCCACATGCTGGCGACCTGGAGCCGCATCAACGCCCTGTATGCGCCGAAGGTGGTGGCGGAGGTGCAGGAGGTGCAGCGCGAATCGCGCGAGCCGCAGAAGTTCGACCGGCTGCTGCGGGTGCTGGAGGGCAATCTCGGCCACAGCCTGGCGCTGCGGGTCGAGGCGGCGAAGATCGCGCTCGGCGACCGCGACCCGACGGTGATCGACCTCCGCGTGATCGAGCCCAAGCTGGGGCTGCGCGCCGGCCGGGCGGTGATGGACGCCGCGATCCAGGATGCCGTCGGCCGGCTTTCGGCGCTGATCCGGCGCTGCATCCAGGCGGCGGGCCTCGCCCCCGATCAGCTCGACGCCGTGTTCCTGACCGGTGGTTCGGCCCTGCTGCCGGCCTTCCGCGCCGCGGCGCTGGCCGAGGCGCCCGCCGCCCGGGTGGTGGAGGGTGACAGCTTCGGCGCCGTCGGCGTCGGCCTGGCGATCGAGGCCCAGCGCCGCTACGGCCCCTGAGAGACCGTTTGTAAATA
>NZ_JBYRFX010001139.1:0-2819 GCF_057815775.1 Inquilinus sp. | reverse complement strand
TATGCGCTGCGCACCACCCTGCGCATGCTGGCGGCGATCGTCGCGTCGCTGGTCTTCACCTTCGTCTACGCGACCGCCGCGGCCAAGAGCCGGCGGGCCGAGATGGTGCTGATCCCGCTGCTGGACATCCTGCAGTCGGTCCCGGTTCTGGGCTTCCTGTCCTTCACCGTGGTCGGCTTCATGGCCCTGTTCCCGGGCCAGGTGCTGGGCGTGGAGTGCGCGGCGATCTTCGCCATCTTCACCTCCCAGGCCTGGAACATGACCTTCAGCTTCTACCAGTCGCTGAAGACTGTGCCGCGCGACCTGGACGAGGCCAGCCGCAGCTTCCGCCTGTCCGCCTGGCAGCGGTTCTGGCGGCTGGAGGTGCCCTTCGCCATGCCCGGCCTGGTGTGGAACACCATGATGTCGATGTCGGGCGGTTGGTTCTTCGTGGTGGCGGCGGAGGCGATCTCGGTCGGCGACACCACCATCACCCTGCCCGGCGTCGGGTCCTATGTCGCCCGTGCCATCGACCAGCGGGATCTCGTCGCCGTCGGCTGGGCCGTGCTGGTGATGGGCGCAGTGATCTTGGCCTATGACCAGCTGCTGTTCCGGCCGCTAGTGGCCTGGGCCGAGAAGTTCCGGTTCGAACAATCGGCCAGCGGCACCGGGCCGCGGTCCTGGCTGCTGACCTTGGTGCAGCGGACCCGCCTGTTCCAGATCGCCCTGGCACCGCTGGGCGCCGTGACCCGCACCGTCTCCCGCCGGCGCTTCACCTTCATCCCGGCCGGGACGAACACCAACAGCGCGATGGCCCGGATCTGGTCCAGCCGCTGGGCCGACTGGACCTTCACCGCTGTGGTGCTGGCGGCGATCGCCTATGCCCTGTGGCAGATCGTCAGCTTCGTCGCCACCGAGCTGAGCTGGGCCGATGCCGGCGAGGCCGTGCTGCTGGGCAGCTTCACGCTGATCCGGGTGGTGGTGCTGATCGCGCTGGCGACGGTGATCTGGGTGCCGATCGGCGTCTGGATCGGGTTGCGGCCGCGCGTGGCCTCGCGGATCCAGCCGCTGGCGCAGTTCCTGGCCGCCTTCCCGGCCAACATCGCCTTCCCCTTCGCGGTGGTGGCGATCGTGCATCTCGGCCTCAACCCGGACATCTGGCTGGCGCCGCTGATGGTGCTGGGCACCCAGTGGTACATCCTGTTCAACGTCATCGCCGGCGCCAGCGCCTTCCCGACCGACCTGAGGGAGGCGGCGTCCAGCTTCCGCATCCGCGGCTGGAGCTGGTGGCGCAACGTCATCCTGCCCGGGGTCTTCCCCTACTACGTCACCGGGGCGATCACCGCCAGCGGCGGGTCCTGGAACGCCAGCATCGTCGCCGAGGTGGCGAGCTGGGGCGACACCACCCTGACCGCGCACGGCCTCGGCGCCTACATCGCCCAGGCCACCAGTGCCGGGGATTATCCCCGCATCGTGCTCGGCATCGCCGTGATGTCGGTCTTCGTGACCCTGTTCAACCGCCTGCTGTGGCGGCCCCTGTTCACCTTCGCCGCCCGGCGGCTGCGCCTCGACTGAGGACACGACCATGTACCAGACCATCCAGAATGCGGCGGCGAAACCCGCCAACGAAAACCCGGTCCTGATCGACATCGCCGGCGTGCGGCAGGCCTATCCCAAGGGCGACAACGCCGATCTGCTGGTGCTCGACGACGTCTCGATGACCATCCGCGAGGGCGAGATCGTCGGGCTGCTCGGCCGCTCGGGATCCGGCAAATCCTCGCTGCTGCGCATCATCGCCGGGCTGGTGCCGCCGAGCGCCGGCGCGGTGACCTGGTGCGGCCGTCCGGTGTCCGGCCCGTCCGAGGGCCTGTCCATGGTGTTCCAGAGCTTCGCTCTGTTCCCCTGGCTGACCGTGCTGGAAAATGTCGAGATCGGGCTGGAGGCCCAGGGCATTCCGACGGCCGTGCGGCGGCGGCGGGCGCTGGAGGCGATCGATCTGATCGGCCTGGACGGGTTCGAGAGCGCCTATCCGAAGGAGCTCTCGGGCGGCATGCGCCAGCGCGTCGGCTTCGCCCGCGCCCTGGTGGTGCATCCCCGGCTGATGCTGATGGACGAGCCCTTCTCGGCGCTCGACGTGCTGACGGCGGAGACGCTGCGCACCGACCTGATCGACCTGTGGATGGAGGGCCGGCTGCCGATCAAGTCGATCCTGATGGTGACCCACAACATCGAGGAGGCGATCCTGATGTGCGACCGCGTCCTGATCTTCTCCTCCAACCCCGGCCGGGTGGCGGCGGAGATCGGCATCGACCTGCCGCATCCGCGCAACCGCCTGGACCCGGTGTTCCGGCAGATGGTCGACGACATCTACGCGCGGATGACCAACCGCAGCCCCGGCGGCAAGGCCGAGCCGAAGGCGGGCTTCCCCGGCACCGGCATCGGCATGGAGCTGCCGCATGTCTCGACCAACCTGATGTCGGGGCTGATGGAGGCGCTGGCCGCGCCGCCCTATGCCGGCCGGGCCGACCTGCCCGACCTGGCGGCGACGCTGCAGATGGAGGCTGACGAGTTGTTCCCGATCGCCGAAACCCTGCAGCTGCTGCGCTTTGCCGAGCTGGCGGATGGCGACATCCACCTGACCGAGCACGGAAGGCTGTTCGTCGACTCCGACGTCGACCAGCGCAAGCGGCTGTTCGCCGGCCACGTGCTGGCGCATGTGCCGATCGCGGCGCTGATTCGGCGGGTGCTGGACGAGCGGCCGAGCCACCGCGCGCCGCGGCTGCGCTTCAGCGAGGAGCTCGAGGACTTCATGTCCGAGGACCGGGCGGAGGAAACCCTGC
>NZ_JBYRFX010001138.1:0-7742 GCF_057815775.1 Inquilinus sp. | reverse complement strand
CACCGACCAGGCCCGGCGCCACGCCCGGCTGCGGACGCTGCTGCCGATCCTGAAGAACGTGCTGTTCGTGGTGCTGGCTGTCATGGCCGGGCTGATCGCCCTGGCGGCGCTGGGAGTCGAGATCGGGCCGCTGGTCGCCGGCGCCGGGGTGGTCGGGCTCGCCGTCGGCTTCGGCGCCCAGACCCTGGTCAAGGACATCATCTCCGGCATGTTCTTCCTGTTCGACGACGCCTTCCGCATCGGCGAATACATCGAAAGCGGCAGCATCCGCGGCACGGTGGAGGGCTTCTCGCTGCGGTCGCTGAAGCTGCGGCACCAGCGCGGCGCGCTGCACACCATCCCGTTCGGCTCGCTGGACAAGATCACCAACTATTCGCGCGACTGGGTGATCGACAAGATGACGATCAGCGTCACCTATGACACCGACCTCGACAAGATCAAGCCGATCGTCAAGGAGATCGGCCAGGCCCTGCAGGCCGACCCGCTGTTCGCGCCGCACATCCTGGAGACCCTGAAGATGCAGGGGGTGGACCAGCTCGGCGACTTCGCCATCCAGATCCGGCTGAAGATGATGACCAAGCCGGGCGAACAGTTCGTGATCCGCCGCAAGGCGCTGGCGATGATCAAGAAGGCGTTCGACGCCAATGGCATCGCCTTCGCCTTCCCGACCGTGACGGTGGCGGGCGGCAATGGCGGCGCCGCGGCGGGGGCGGTGGCCCAGCATGCCCTGGACCTGGCCAAGCCGGCAACGCCGGCGGGGTAGGGGTAAGGATCGAGATTGCTGCGTAGCCTCTCCCGCTTGCGGGAGAGGTCGGAGACGCGAAGCGGCTCCGGGTGAGGGTTCTTCGTCGAGGCCGGGACCAACCCTCACCCGATCTCGCTGCGCGAGCCCGACCTCTCCCGCCAGGCGGGAGAGGCAACGCATAAGGCGGGCCTCCGCCTCAGAAGAACGTCGCCCGGGCGCTGGCGGCGTGTTCCTTCAGCACGGCGTTGGTGGCCGGGTCGACCTCTTTCAGCAGCACGTCGTAGCCCCACAGGTCGGCCATGTGCTGCAGCACCTGCCGGGCGTCGCCCTCGGCCAGCAGGATGCCGTTCAGGACGCTGTGCTGCACCACCAGGCGGCGGTCGCCGGCCAGGTCGACATCGACCACCTGGATGTCGGGGTCGACCCAGGCGACGTCGTAGTGCCGGGCCAGCGCGCGGCGGATGCGGCGGTAGCCGGCCTCATCATGGATGGCGTCGACCTTCAGGTCCGGCTTCCCGGAATCGTCGAGCAGGTGGAACATCCGCCACTGCCGGATCAGCCGCGGGCTGAGGAACTGGGACACGAAGCTCTCGTCCCGGTAATTCGCCCAGATGTCCTGCAGCACCGCGGTGGCGTCGCCGCGCCCGGCGATGTCGGGGAACCACTCCCGGTCCTCGTCGGTCGGGTCGACCACGATCCGCTCGATGTCCTGCATCATGCCCAGGCCGAGCGCGTAAGGGTTGATGCCGTTGTAGTGCGGCTCGTTGAATTCCGGCTGGTACACGACGTTGGTGTGCGACTGCAGGAACTCCAGGAACGCGCCGTCGTTCAGCGCCCCCTGCTCGTGCAGCGTGGTCATGATCTTGTAGTGGACCCAGCAGGCGCAGCCCTCGTTCATCACCTTGGTCTGCGACTGCGGGTAGAAATACTGCGCGACCAGCCGGACGATGCGCAGCAACTCGCGCTGCCAGGGCTGCAGTCGCGGCGCCGATTTCTCCAGGAAATACAGGATGTTTTCCTGCGGCAGCTCCAGCAGCGCCCGCCGCCGGTCCTCCGTCAGGTTGGCCTGGGCCTTGGCCGGCGCGTTCGGCAGGGTGCGCCACAGGTCGTTGAAGACCTGTTCCTGGTGCTGCAGCCGGTCCTTGGCGCGGCGCTCCTCGGTCTTCAGGTCCGGCCGCCGCGGCCGGGGATAGCGGTGCACGCCATGGCTCATCAGCGCGTGGGCGGCGTCCAGCAGCTGCTCGACCGCCGTCTGGCCGTAGCGCTCCTCGCATTGCGCGATATAGGTCTTGGCGAAGTCGAGATAGTCGAGGATGCCGTCGGCATCCGTCCACTGCTTGAACAGGTAGTTGGTCTTGAAGAAGGTGTTGTGGCCGAAGGCGGCATGGGCGATCACCAGCGTCTGCAGTGTCGCCGTGTTCTCTTCCATGATGTAGCTGATGCAGGGGCTGGAATTGATCACCAGCTCATAGGCCAGGCCGCGCAGCCCCTTGCGGTACATCACCTCGTTCTGGGCGAACTGCTTGCCGAAGGACCAGTGCTTGTAGAACAGCGGCATGCCGATCGAGGAATAGGCGTCGAGCATCTGCTCGGCGGTGATCACCTCGATCTGGTTGGGATAGGTGTCGAGCTTCAGCTCCTTCAGCCCGACCTTCTCGACCCGGTCGTAGATCCGCTGGATCGTGCCGAAATCCCAGTCGGTGCCGGGATAGAGCAGCGCGGTGTCGCTCATCATTCGGCTCCCACACCCGCTTCGCGGCGCTGGAACAGCTCGCGGAACACGGGATAGATGTCGCGGCGGTGCCAGACCTTCCGCATGGCGAAGGGGGCGTCGGCCTTGCGCACCCGGTCATAGGTCTGCCACAGGTCGGTCTGCCGCGGCACGGTGCCTGACGACATCGGGTCTTCGTCGCGGCCGACTTCGAGATAGGCGAAATACTGGCACAGCGGCAGGATCGTCTCGCTCAGCAGCGTCGCGGATTTGGCGCTGTCGCTCGACAGGTTGTCGCCGTCCGAGGCCTGGGCGGCATAGATGTTCCAATCTTCCGGCCGGTAGCGCTGGGCGACGATGGTGGCCATCTCCTCCAGCGCCGTCGACACAACGGTGCCGCCGCTTTCGGTCGAGTAGAAGAACGTGTCCTCATCCACCTCTTCGGCCTGGTGGGTGTGGCGGATGAATACGATCTCGACGTGCTTGTAGCGGCGCTTGAGAAACAGGTGCAGCAGCGCGAAGAACCGCTTCGCCAGGTCCTTCATGTGCTCGGTCATCGAGCCGGAGACGTCCATCAGGCAGAACATCACCGCCTGGGCCACCGGCCTCGGCACCGCCTCCAGCCGGCGATAGCGCAGGTCGACCGGGTCGATATAGGGGATGCGCCGGCTGCGCAGCAGCAGATGGTCCAGCTGCGCCTGCAACAGCTCGATCTTGTCGGGGTCGGCCTCCGCCTCGGCTTCCAGCGCCGCGATCTCCGCCTCGATGTCGCGGATCTCGCCCGATTTCGGACGCCGCAGGGCGAGGCGGCGGGACATCGCCCGCTGCATCGTGCGGTTCACGGACAGGGAGGCGGGGGAGCCGCTGGTGGAATAGCCGGCACGGCGCCAGCCCACGCTCTCCGCCGCGACCAGCTTGCGCTTGGCCAGGTCGGGCAGCTCCAGGTCTTCGAGGAAGAGCTCGAGATACTCCTCCTGCGTCAGCACGAAGCGGAACTCGTCCTGCCCGTCGCCATCCGGGGCGCCCTCGCTTCCGCCACCACCGCCGCCGCGCTTCGGCCGCGCGATGGTGTCGCCTTCGACGAACTCCTTGTTGCCGGGCAGGATATGGTCACGCGCGCCGCCGGAGCTGGAGCGGTGCAGCCGCGGCTCGTTCACACCGGTGACCGGGATCGAGACCTCGCCGCCCTGTTCCAGATCCTTGATGCTGCGCTCCCGCGAATTGTCGCGGACCGCGCGCTGGACCAGGGCCTTGGCCCGCCGCAGGAAGCGCTGGCGGTTGACGAGGCTCTTTCCCCCCGGATTGAGCCGCCGGTCGATGATGTGCATGGGCATCTCGGGTGGTTTCCGACCTCCTTCAGCCTGCCTGCTTCACCCTCATGTACCATTCGACCAGGCGACGGACCTGCCGTTCGGTGTAGCCGCGCGACTCCATGCGCTCGACGAATTCCTCATGCTTCTTCTCGGTATCGCCGTCCTTCTTCGAGCCGAAGCTGATCACCGGCAGCAGTTCCTCGACCTGGCTGAACATCCGCCGCTCGATCACGTCGCGGATCTTCTCGTAGCTGGTCCAGGAGGGGTTGCGGCCCTCGTTCCCGGCGCGGGAGCGCAGGGCGAATTTCACGACCTCGTTGCGGAAATCCTTGGGATTGGCGATGCCGGCCGGCTTTTCGATCTTGGTCAGTTCCTGGTTCAACAGGTCGCGGTTGAACAGCTGGCCGGTATCGGAATCCTTGAAGTCCTGGTCTTCGATCCAGGCATCGGCATAGTCGACATAGCGATCGAACAGGTTCTGGCCGTAATCGTGATACGATTCCAGATAGGCCTTCTGGATCTCGTGGCCGATATATTCGGCGTAGCGCGGCGCCAGCTCGGCCTTCAGGAACTCCAGGTAGCGCTTCTCGGTTTCGGCCGGCAGCTGTTCGCGCCGCACCATCTGCTCGACCACATACATCAGGTGGACCGGGTCGGCTGCGACCTCGATCGTGTCGTGGTTGTAGGTCGCCGCCAGCGCCTTGAAGGCGAAGCGGGTCGAGACGCCGTCCATGCCCTCGTCGACCCCGGCGGCGTCCTTGTATTCCTGCAGGCTGCGCGCGCGGGGGTCGACCTCGCGCAGGCTCTCGCCGTCATAGACCCGGACCTTGGAGTACAGGTTGGAGTTCTCGTGCTCGTGCAATCGCGACAGCACCGAGAACCGGGCCAGCATCTCCAGCGTGCCCGGCGCGCAGGGCGAATCCGCCAGCTTCGAACCGCGGATCAGCTTGTCGTAGATCTTCTGCTCCTCGGTCACCCGCAGGCAGTAGGGCACCTTGATGACGTAGATCCGGTCGATGAAGGCTTCGTTGTTCTTGTTGTTCTTGAAACCCTGCCACTCCGATTCGTTGGAATGGGCCATGATGATGCCGGTGAAGGGCAGGGCGCCGATGTTCTCGGTGCCAACATAGTTGCCCTCCTGCGTCGCCGTCAGCAGGGGATGCAGCATCTTGATCGGCGCCTTGAACATCTCGACGAATTCGAGCATGCCCTGGTTGGCCCGGTTCAGGCCGCCGGAATAGCTGTAGGCGTCGGGGTCGTGCTGGGCCAGCGTCTCCAGGCTGCGGATGTCGACCTTGCCGACCAGGGACGAGATGTCCTGGTTGTTCTCGTCGCCCGGCTCGGTCTTGGCGATGGCGATCTGGCGCAGGCGCGACGGCTGCAGCCGCACCACCCTGAAGCGCGAGATGTCGCCGCCGAATTCGTCCAGCCGCTTCAGGCACCACGGGCTGACCAGCCCGGTCAGGCGCCGACGCGGGACGCCGTACCGCTCCTCGATCTCGGCGCCCATCTGGTCCGGGTTGAACAGGCCCAGCGGGCTTTCGAAGATCGGGCTGATGTCGTCGCCGGCCTTCAGCGCATAGATCGGATGGGTCTCCATCAGCGCCTTCAGCCGTTCGGCCAGCGAGGATTTGCCGCCGCCGACCGGGCCGAGCAGGTAGAGGATCTGCTTGCGCTCCTCCAGCCCCTGGGCAGCGTGCAGCAGGAAGCTGACGATCCGCTCGATCGTCTCCTCCATGCCGTAGAACTCGGAGAAGGCCGGGTAGGTCCGGATCGTCCGGTTCATGAAGATGCGGCCCAGCCGCGCATCGCGGGCGGTGTCGACGATCTCGGGCTGGCCGATCGCGGCCAGCAGCCGTTCCGCCGCGCTCGCATACATCATCGGATCGCTACGGCAACCCTTGAGGTATTCCTCGAGGGTCATCTCCGCCGGCCGGCGGGCCTCGTAGGACTTCGAATAGCTGGTGAAGAGGTCGTCAGTCGGTGCCATTGCCACCCGCCAAAGTTGGAGGACCGAAACTCACCATCTGCAGCTTTTGGGCGCTTGTTCTTGGCCGATCATACCTCGGCAATCGCGGCGGGATTGGGGTGGGTGATCCGTCACGGACCCGCCTGTCCTGGCCGCAGGCCCGGCTGGGCCTCCGCGATCTGGGATTTGGCAAGGTCCAGTATCTGGCACTGCCCCGTCTCCACCGCTCGCTCTAGATATTAATATAGGCCTGAAGCTCGTGGATAATACTACTGCATTAAATATAATTTGGACCGGGTGCCTCGTCGATCGAGGTCTTGGCACATCCTCCCTTTGAGCGATGCGCATCAGTCGATGATAACAGGGTATGCCTGCTGGGCCGCGATGGCGATGCGGCTTTTAGGCCGACTCGGAGTCGATCTGTCATATTCCGACCTGTCATCAGGAAAATCGATCGAACTTGCGTCTATTAGTCGCTCGATCGATCGTTCCAAGGGCGCTAGGGTCGCCGCCGGAGGTTGCCATGCCGCTTGTTGCCGCCACCGGCCCCGTCCGCCGAGTCGCGTCATGACCCTGGAACAGCTCCGCATCTTCGTGGCGGTGGCGGAGCATCTCCACGTCACCCGGGCGGCACAGGCGTTGAACCTGACCCAGTCCGCCGCCAGCGCCGCGATCCAGGCGCTGGAGGCACGCCACGCCACCAAGCTGTTCCACCGCGTCGGCCGCCGCATCGTCCTGACCGATGCCGGCACCGCCTTCCTGCCCGAGGCACGGGGCGTGCTGGCCCGGGCCGCCCTGGCCGAACGTGCGCTCGATGACCTCTCGGGCATGCGCCGCGGCTTCCTGGCGCTGCACGCCAGCCAGACCATCGCCAATTACTGGCTGCCGCCGTTGATGCACCGGTTCCGCACCCAGCATCCCGGGCTGCAGCTCGACCTCACCATCGGCAACACCACCCAGGTGGCCGAGGCGGTGACGGAGGGGCGGGCCGATCTCGGCTTCGTCGAGGGCGATCTCGACATTGAGGGGTTCGAGCATTCCAGCGTGCCGGGCGACCGCCTGGTCATGGTCGTCGGCGCCAGCCATCCCTGGGCCGGGGAGCGGATGATCGCGCCGGCCCGCTTCGCCGAAAGCGCCTGGGTGCTGCGCGAGCGCGGCTCCGGCACCCGGCAGGTGTTCGAGGCGGCGCTGGGGCGGCTCGGGGTCGATCTCGCGGCGCTGCCGGTGGCGCTGGAGCTGTCCAGCAACGAGGCGGTGCGGGCGGCGATCGAGGCCGGGGCGGGGGCCGGGGTGCTGTCCAGCCTCGCCGTCGAATCGGGCCTGCGCTTCGGCACGCTGTTGCGGCTGGAGCCACCGTTCCCGGCCCGCCGCTTCCGCATCCTGCGCCACCCCGAGCACTACCGCAGCCGGGCGGTCGAGGCCTTCCTGAAGATGCTGGAGGCGGGCTGAGGGCTCAGCCCTTGGCCTGCTGCGCCGCCGCGCGGATCTGGCTCATGCTCAGCCGCGGCGTGATCGCCTCGGGGTCGAGCTTGATCCAGATCAGGGCCGGCTTGCCCGCCGCGACCGCGCGTTCGAAGGCCGGCGCGAACTCCTCGGTCCGCAGCACCGTCTCGGCATGGGCGCCATAGGCTTCGGCCAGCTGGGCGAAGTTCGGGTTCTTCAGGTCGGTGCCGCTGATCCGGGCCGGGTATTCCCGCTCCTGATGCATGCGGATGGTGCCGTACATGCCGTTGTCGATCACCAGGAACACCACGGCGGCGTCGTACTGCACCGCGGTCGCCAGCTCCTGCCCGTTCATCAGGAAGCAGCCGTCGCCGGCAAAGGCGACGACGGTGCGCTCGGGGAACAGTCGTTTGGCCCCGATCGCGGCCGGAACGCCATAGCCCATCGAGCCGCAGGTCGGCGCAAGCTGCGTCGCGAATTTGGTGAAGCGATGGAAACGATGCACCCAGGTCGCGTAGTTGCCCGCGCCATTGCACAGGATCGCGTCGTCGGGCAGGTAGC
>NZ_JBYRFX010001137.1:0-4733 GCF_057815775.1 Inquilinus sp. | reverse complement strand
AGGACAACGTCCTGCCGGAGTTGGTGGCAGCCCTGGAAGAGCGTTGCGGCTACCGTGCCCGGCGGGCGGGGATCCGCGCGGCCAATGCGGGAAGCCCGATCATCAGGCGCGGCCTCGCGCTCACGCCGGTGAAGTTCGGCATCTCGTTAACCGCCACGGCCTACAACCAGGCCGGCGCGCTGGTGCATGTCTACAAGGACGGGTCGATCCACCTGAACCATGGCGGCACCGAGATGGGCCAGGGCCTGTACGTCAAGGTCGCCCAGATCGTGGCCGAGGAGTTCCGGGTCGATATCGGCCGGGTCCACATCACCGCCACCACCACCGGCAAGGTGCCCAACACCTCGGCCACCGCCGCCTCCTCCGGTGCCGACCTCAACGGCATGGCCGCGCAGGCCGGGGCGCGGATCATCAAGGAGCGGCTGGTCGCCTTCGCCGCCGAACGCTGGCAGGTGCGGCCGGACCAGGTGGTGTTCCGCCGCAACGCGGTGCAGATCGGCGACCAGGAGATGCCGTTCGCGGAGCTGGTGCGCACCGCCTATTTCGGCCGGGTGCAACTGTCTGCCGCCGGCTTCTACAAGACGCCGAAGATCCATTGGGACCGCGCCGCCGGCCGCGGCCGCCCCTTCTATTACTTCGCCTATGGCGCGGCGGTCAGCGAGGTCACGGTCGACACCCTGACCGGGGAATACCGGCTGGACCGGGTCGACATCCTGCACGATGCCGGCAAGTCGCTGAACCCGGCGATCGACCTGGGCCAGGTCGAGGGCGGCTTCATCCAGGGCATGGGCTGGCTGACGATGGAAGAGCTGTGGTGGGACGGCAAGGGCCGCCTGCGCACGCACGCGCCCAGCACGTACAAGATCCCGGTGGCGAGCGACCGGCCGCGCATCTTCAACGTCCGGCTGGCGGAGGTGCAGAACCGCGAGGAGACGATCTACCGCTCCAAGGCGGTGGGCGAGCCGCCCTTCATGCTAGGCGTCTCTGTGCTGCACGCCCTGTCCGACGCCGTCGCCAGCGTCGCCGACCACCGGATCTGCCCACGCCTGGACCCGCCGGCGACACCGGAAAAGGTGCTGGACGCGATCGACCGGCTGCGCGCCGCGGCGGGAGGCGTGGGATGACCTCCCTCGCCCCGACGTTGCGGCTGTGGCTGGGTGATGGTGAGCCGACCGTGCTGGTCACGCTGACCGAGGCCCGGGGGTCGACCCCGCGCGAGGCCGGGGTGCATATGCTGGTCACCGCCGCCGCCGCCCGCGGCACCATCGGCGGCGGGCGGATGGAATGGGACGCGATCGCCGCCGCCCGCGCCCTGATCGCCGGCAAGGACCGGTCGCAACGGGTCGAGATCCCGCTGGGCCCCGCCATCGGCCAGTGCTGCGGCGGCTATGTCGTGATCGACCTGGAGCTGGCCGACGGCGCCACCCTGGCGCGGATCGATGGCGAAGAGGCGGAGGAAGCGGCCGCCCGGCCCAGCGTGCTGGTGTTCGGCGCCGGCCATGTCGGCAAGGCCCTGGCCCGCGCTTTGTCGCCCCTGCCCCTGAACATCCAATGGGTCGACGGCCGCGCCGACGAGTTCCCGGCAGAGATCCCCGAGACCGTCACGAGGCGGCTGACGCCGACCCCGCTCGACGTCGTCGCCGAGGCCCCGGCCGGGGCCGCCTATCTCGTCATGACCCACAGCCATGCCATGGATTTCGACGTGGCCGAGGCGGCCCTGCGGCGCGGCGATGCCGCCTATGTCGGGCTGATCGGTTCCGCCACCAAGCGCGAGCGCTTCGAGCGCTGGTTCCGGGCCCGCGGCAACGATCCGCGGCGCACCGGTTTCCTGACCTGCCCGATCGGGGCAGGCCTCGGGCGCGACAAGCGACCGGCGATCATCGCCGCCATGGTGGCGGCGGAATTGCTCATCGCCTTCGCCAAAGCTAAGGACATCTCCACCCCTGCCGACAAACCGGCGGCGGGGGCGGCTCCAGAACAGGAGGCAGCATGGACCGCAACCCGGGGGCCGGCCCCGCGCGCATCGAATTGCGCGGCATCACCAAGAGGTTCGCGAGTCTCGTCGCGAACGACGGCGTAAGCTTTTCCGTCCAGCCGGGCGAGATCCATGCGCTGCTGGGCGAGAACGGCGCCGGCAAGAGCACGCTGGTCAAGTCGATCTACGGCCTGCTGCAGCCCGATGCCGGCGAGATCCTGTGGAACGGCGCGGCGGTCCGCCCCGCCAACCCGCAGGAGGCCCGGCGCCTGGGCATCGGCATGGTGTTCCAGCATTTCTCGCTGTTCGAGGCACTGACCGTCGCCGAGAACATCGCCCTGGGCCTGGAGAACCCGCCCGAGCGGCGCGTCCTGGCCAACAAGATCCGCGAGGTGTCCGAGGCCTATGGCCTGCCGCTGGATCCGCATCGCGAAATCCACTCCCTGTCGGTCGGCGAGCGCCAGCGGGTCGAGATCGTGCGCTGCCTGCTGCAAGATCCGAAGCTGCTGGTCATGGACGAGCCGACCTCGGTGCTGACGCCGCAGGAGGTGGACCGGCTGTTCGAGACGCTGCGCCGCTTGGCCGCCGAAGGCTGCTCGATCCTGTACATCAGTCACAAGCTGCATGAGATCAAGGCGCTGTGCGACCGCGCCACGATCATGCGCGGCGGCAAGGTGGTCGGCATCTGCAACCCGGCGGCCGAGACCGCGCGCAGCATGGCGCAGATGATGATCGGGGCCGAGCTGCGCACCCTGGCCCGGCGCGGAGTCCGCGGCGCGGCCGAACCGAAGCTGGTGGTGGACCGGCTGAGCCTGCCGGCCGCCGGGCCCTTCGGCACCGCGCTGAAGGACATCACCTTCACCGTCGGCGCCGGCGAGATCCTGGGCATCGCCGGCATCGCCGGCAACGGCCAGACCGAGCTGTCGCAGGCCCTGTCCGGCGAGCACCGGGTCCGCCCGGCCGGCGCCATCCGCATCGGCACCAAGCCGGTCGCGCATCTGAGCGCGGAGCAGCGCCGGCAACTGGGGCTGTGCACCGTGCCGGAGGAGCGCAACGGCCACGCCGCCGTGCCGGAGATGAGCCTGGCCGGCAACACGCTGCTGAGCGCCCGCAACCGGATGAAGCTGGCGCCCGGTGGGCTGATCCGCGCCGGCCTGGCCCGCCTCTATGCCGAGCGGGTGATCCGCGACTTCGGGGTCAAGACCCGCGGGCCGGACGCGCTGGCCGGCAGCCTGTCCGGCGGCAATCTGCAGAAATACGTCGTCGGGCGCGAGGTGCTGCAGACGCCCGAGGTCTTCATCGTGTCGCAGCCGACCTGGGGCGTCGATGCCGGTGCCGCCACCGCCATCCACCAGGCGCTGATGACCCTGGCCCAGAACGGCACCGCGGTCGTGGTGATCTCGCAGGATCTCGACGAGCTCTTGCAGATCACCGACCGGCTGGCGGTGATCAATCTGGGCCGCCTGTCCGAAGCTCGTCCCACCGCCGAGATCTCGGTGGCGGAGATCGGCCTGCTGATGGGCGGGCTGCATGGGGCGGAGCCGGTGGCCGTCGAAGAGAAGGAACACGCCGTCCATGTTGCTTAGGATCGAACCCCGGCGGGAACCGTCCCGCGCCATGGTCTGGCTGACCCCGCTGATCGCCATCGCCCTGACCGTCGCCAGCGGCTACCTGCTGTTCCTGGCCCTCGGGCTGGATCCGGCGGAGACGCTGTACCAGTTCCTGATCGCACCGATCGAGAGCTTCTACGGCTGGACCGAGCTGGGGGTGAAGGCGGCGCCGCTTATCCTGATCGCCACCGGCCTGGCCATCGGCTTCCGCGCCAATGTCTGGAACATCGGTGCCGAGGGCCAGCTGACCATGGGCGCGATCGCCGCCGGTGCCGTCGCGCTGGGCTTCTGGGGCCAGGATGGCTGGTGGATCCTGCCGGCGATGTGCGTCGCCGGCGTCCTGGGCGGCATGGCCTATGCCGCGATCCCCGCCTTCCTGAAGACCCGGTTCGACGTCAGCGAGATCCTGACCAGCCTGATGCTGACCTATGTCGCCTCGCTGGTGCTCAGCATCCTGATCTTCGGCCCGTGGAAGGACCCGGATGGCTACAACTTCCCGCAGACCCGGATGTTCACCGATGCGGCGACGCTGCCGATCCTGGTCGAGGGCACCCGGCTGCATCTCGGCGTGCTGGTGGCGCTGCTGGTCGCGGTCGCCGCCTGGTTCCTGATGGGCCGCACCGTGCTGGGCTTCCAGATCCGGGTGGTCGGCCAGGCCCCGGCCGCGGCCCGCTTCGCCGGGTTCAGCGGCAAGCGCATCACCTGGTTCAGCCTGCTCTTCTCCGGCGCCCTGGCCGGGCTGGCCGGCACCTTCGAGGCGGCGGGCCCGATCGGCCAGCTGATCCCGCAGCTGACGCCGGGCTACGGCTTCACCGGCATCATCGTCGCCTTCCTGGGCCGGCTGCACCCGATCGGCATCATCGTCGCCGGGCTGGTGATGGCGCTGTCCTATATCGGCGGCGAGAACGCCCAGGTCTCGGCCGGGCTGCCGCAGGCGGCGACCGGCGTGTTCCAGGGCATGCTGCTGTTCTACCTGCTGGCCGCCGACGTCCTGGTCCGCTACCGCCTGCGCCTGACCGCCGGCCAGCCCAAACCCTCGCCCAAGCCTGTGACGGTGTCGTGATGGATATGTTCGTCCTGATCGCCGCGACGGTGATCACCGCGGCCACCCCCCTCCTCCTCGCCGCCCTCGGCGAGCTGGTGGTCGA
>NZ_JBYRFX010001136.1:0-1897 GCF_057815775.1 Inquilinus sp. | reverse complement strand
CTGCCGGCCATCGAGGCGCAGTGTCACATGCAACAGGTAAGGATCGCCTGCCCCGCCCATCAGGTGGTGGAACAGCATGCCCTCCTGCAGCGGCGTCAGCGGGTAGATGTCCTGCACATTCGCCGCCCCACCAGAGACCCGCTCGACGATTCGCCTCACCTCCTGCGGGCTCAACTGCACGAGCGGCAGCATGTCCGGCGTGATCGCGTCGCACCCCGGCGGGATGCGGTTCGCAGGCACCTCGATGCCATTGTCGTTGGCATCCCTGATCGCGGCGGCCAGGGCGGCCAGCGTGGACGTCTCGAAGATCGTGCGAACGTCGGTCTGCAGTCCGGCCTGCCGCAGGCTGGAGGCGACCTGTATCGCCAGCAGGGAATGGCCGCCGAGCGCGAAGAAATTGTCGTGGATGCCGACGTGATCGAGCTGCAACACCTGCGACCAGACCGAAGCCACGATCTGCTCCGCCGGCGTGCGTGGCGCCACATAGTCCGCGTTCTCCGAACGCCCCGCCGGAGCGGGCAACGCCCGGCGGTCGAGCTTCCCGTTCGAGGTCAACGGCAGCGCCTCCAGCACCACCACCGCCGCCGGCACCATGTGCTCCGGCAGACGCAGCCCCACATGCCGGCGGAGTGCGGCCGGGTCGACCGTGGCCCCAGGGGCGGGGACGACGTACCCCACCAGCTGCTTGTGCCCCGGCTTATCCTCGCGGGCGATGACGGCAGCCTGGGCGACGATGGGATCGTCGCAGAGGGCGGCGGCGATCTCGCCGGGCTCGATGCGGAAGCCACGGATCTTCACCTGCTCGTCGGCGCGGCCGAGGAAGTCCAGCACCCCGTCCGACCGCCAGCGCGCGAGGTCGCCGGTCCGGTACATGCGAGAGCCGGAGGGTCCGAAGGGACAGGCGACGAAGCGCTCGGCGGTCAGGCCCCGCCGGTTGAGGTAGCCTCGGGCCAGCCCCGCCCCGGCAATGTACAGCTCTCCCGCCACACCCATCGGCGCCGGACGCAGGCTCCCGTCCAGCACGTACATCTGCGTGTTCCAGATCGGGCGGCCGATCGGGACCGGTCCGCTGTCCGGCTCGGCCCGGCAAGCCCAATAGGTGACATCGACGGCCGCTTCCGTCGGGCCGTAGAGATTGTGCAGCGGCACGTCCAGGACGGCAAAGAACTGCGCCTGCAGCTCGGTCGGCAAGGCCTCGCCACTGCAGACGACGCGCCTGAGGCCCTGACAGGACCGGGCGGAAGGTTCCAGCACGAAGCTCTGCAGCATCGAGGGCACGAAGTGCAGGGTCGTGATTCCGTAGCGGTTGATCGCCTCGACGAGATAGGCCGGGTCCTTTTGCCCCTCGGGCCTCGCGAGGACCAGGGCGGCGCCGGTGATCAGCGGCCAGAAGAACTCCCAGACCGAGACGTCGAAGCCGGACGGCGTCTTCTGCAGGACGCGGTCGGAGCCGTCGAGCTGGTACTCCCCCTGCATCCACAGCAGGCGATTGACGATGGCGGCCTGGGAGACCACGGCGCCCTTGGGCCTGCCGGTGGAGCCGGAGGTGTAGATGACGTAGGCGGGATGCTCTTGGCGGAGCGCCTGGCTGCGGCCGGCATCGCCAGGGTTGGTGTCCGGGCTAAGGTCGAGCTCGGCCTGGACGTCCGGATTGTCCAACAGCAGCCGCGGCGCGGTCCCGGGCAGGGCGCGGCCGGCGGCACCAGCGGTGAGGACAAGCCGGGGCGCGGCATCCTCGAGCATGAAGCCGAGCCGCTCCTCGGGGTAGTCCGGGTCGAGCGGCAGGTACGCGGCGCCCGTCTTCAGGATCGCCAGCAGCCCCACCACCATCGCCACCGAACGCTCCAGGCACAGCCCGACCAGCGTCTCAGGCCCTGCCCCCAGCCCGATCAGACGA
>NZ_JBYRFX010001135.1:0-13160 GCF_057815775.1 Inquilinus sp. | reverse complement strand
CGGCTGGGCCCAGCCGAGATGTTCGCCGCCATCCAGCGCGATCATCTGCCCGGTCATCGCCTTGGCCGACAGGATGAAGCGGATGGTGTCGCAGATCTCCTGCGGCGTGGTCGCCCGGCGCAACGGCACGGCATCCCATTGCCGGGCGAAATGCTCTTCGGTCTGGCGGTCGCTCTTGACCGTCGGGCCGGGGCCGATGCCGTTGACCCGGATCTTCGGCGCCAGCGCCTGGGCCAGGGTCTGGGTCAGCGTCCACAGCCCGATCTTGGCCACGGTGTAGGACAGGAAATACGGGGTAGGGTTCCACACCCGCTGGTCGAGCATGTTGATGACGTTGCCCGGCCAATCCGCCGGCAACTGCCGTGCCAGCGCCTGGGTCAGCACCAGCGGCGCCCGCAGATTGGTCTCGACATGCTCGTCCCAGCTGTCCCGCGTCGCGGTCGCCACCGTGTCCATGCGGAAGGCCGAGGCGTTGTTGACCAGCAGCGAGACCGGGCCCAGCGCGGCGGCCTGGGGGATCACGGTCTCGACCTGGGCCTCGTCGCGCAGGTCGGCCTGGATCGCCAACCCGCGGACGCCGGCGGCCTCGATGTCCCGCAGCGTCGCGGCAGCCTCGTCGCTGGAGCTGTGCCAGGTGATCGCGACGTGCCAGCCCTGCTGCGCGAGATCGAGCGCGATGGCACGGCCGATCCGCTTGGCCGCGCCGGTGACCACGGCGACGCGTGGCTCGGCCCGGCCGGTCGGGGGCAGGGGGCGGTCCGGAGGGCTTGTCGTCACGGTCCCTTGCGGCGGCGGCCGCCCTTCTTCGGCCGTTCGGTCGGCTTGGCAATGGACATCGGGATGCCCTCCAGCGCCGCGGCATGGCCGTGCGAGCCGACGCGGGCATGGACGATCAGCCCGGCGCCGCCCACGTGTCTGGGGTCACCCACCTGTCCGGGGCCGCCCAGCCCCATCTCCGTCGCCTCCAGCCGGCGCAGCTCGTCGCGGATCCGCGCCGCCTCCTCGAACTCCAGATTGGCGGCGGCCTCGCGCATCCGCTTCTCCAGGTCGCCGATATGGTCCTTCAGCGACTTGCCGGTCAGGTGCTTGGCGCCGGCGTCACCGGTCGAGACCGTGACCCGGTCGCCGCGCTCATAGACGCTGTCGAGGATATCGCCGATCTGCTTCTTGATGCTTTCCGGCGTGATGCCGTTGGCCACGTTGTAGGCCTGCTGCTTCTCGCGCCGGCGGTCGGTCTCGCCGATCGCCGCGGTCATGCTGCCGGTCATATTGTCGGCATACAGGATGGCGCGGCCTTCGATGTTGCGGGCGGCGCGGCCGATGGTCTGGATCAGCGAGGTGCGGCTGCGCAGGAAGCCTTCCTTGTCGTCGTCGAGGATGGCGACCAGCCCGACCTCGGGCAGATCCAGCCCTTCGCGCAGCAGGTTGATGCCGACCAGCACGTCGAACACGCCGAGCCGGAGGTCGCGGATGATCTCGATTCGCTCCAGCGTCTCGACGTCGGAATGGAGGTAGCGGACCTTGATGCCGGCCTCGGTCATGTACTCGGTCAGCGCCTCTGCCATCTTCTTGGTCAGGGTGGTGACCAGGATGCGCATGCCGCGGGCGATGACCTCGCGGCATTCGGCCATGACGTCGTCGACCTGGCTTGCGATCGGGCGGACGATGACGATCGGGTCGATCAGCCCGGTCGGACGCACCACCTGCTCGGCGAAGGCGCCGCCGGTCCGCTCCATCTCCCACGGGCCGGGGGTGGCCGAGACGAAGACGCTCTGCGGCCGCATCGCCTCCCATTCCTCGAACTTCAGGGGACGGTTGTCGCGGCAAGAGGGCAGGCGGAAGCCGTATTCGGCCAGGATGTCCTTGCGCGCCCGGTCGCCGCGATACATGCCGCCGATCTGCGGCACCATCACATGGCTTTCGTCGACGACCAGCAGGGCGTCCTCAGGCAGGTATTCGAACAGGGTCGGCGGTGGATCGCCCGGGGCGCGGCCGGTCAGGTACCGGGAATAGTTCTCGATCCCGGCACAGGCGCCCGTCGCCTCCATCATCTCCAGGTCGAACTGGGTGCGCTGCTCCAGCCGCTGCGCCTCCAGCAGCCGGCCGGTGGCGTTGTATTCCGCCAGGCGTTCCTTCAGCTCCTCGCGGATGCCCTTGATCGCCTGCAGCAGCGTCGGCTTCGGCGTGACGTAGTGGCTGTTGGCGTAGATGCGGACCATCTTCAGCGCCGCGAACTTCTCGCCGGTCAGCGGGTCGAACTCATGGATCGAATCGATCTCGTCGCCGAAGAAGGAGATGCGCCAGGCGCGGTCCTCCAGATGGGCCGGGAAGATCTCAACCGTGTCGCCGCGCACCCGGAAGGTGCCGCGGGCGAAGGCGGTGTCGTTGCGCCGGTACTGGATGTCGACCAGGTGCTTCAGCAGGGCCTGGCGGTTCAGCCGCTGCCCGGTCTCCAGCGGGATCGTCATCTCGCTGTACGATTCGACGTCGCCGATGCCGTAGATGCAGGAGACCGAGGCGACGATGATGCAGTCGTGCCGTTCGAGCAGCGCCCGGGTCGCCGCGTGGCGCATCCGGTCGATCTGCTCGTTGATCTGGCTTTCCTTCTCGATATAGGTGTCGGTGCGGGCGACGTAGGCTTCCGGCTGGTAGTAGTCGTAGTAGCTGACGAAAAACTCGACCGCGTTCCCCGGAAAGAAGCTCTTGAACTCGCCGTACAACTGCGCGGCCAGGGTCTTGTTCGGCGCCAGCACCAGGGTCGGGCGCTGCAGCTTCTGAATGACATGCGCCATGGTGAAGGTCTTGCCCGACCCGGTGACGCCGAGCAGCACCTGGTCGCGCTCGCCCTTCTCCAGCCCGGCCATCAGCTCGGCGATCGCCTCGGGCTGGTCGCCGGCCGGGGTGTAGTCCGACACGATCTTGAACGGGGTCGAGCGATCCTTCTCCGGCAGAGACGGGCGATGGATCACGACGGGGGAGAGCAGGGGTGCCGAGGTCATGTCGACAATATCGGTCCTGCGAGAGGGAAGGGGAAGGGCCGGCAGCAGCCGTGCCATCAGTCCTGCATGCTGAACATACCAGGAACAAGGCGTCAAGCCATGGCTGCGCCTGGTCGCTGCCGCTTTTTCTGCCAGGGCGTGTCGGCCACGGGCATACTCGTTCGTCCTCGGGAGGAAGAAGGAAAGACCCGGATGCTGTACGCCGTCCTTTGCTATCACAACGAAGCCGTGACCGAGGCCTGGAGCAAGGCCGAAGACGACACGGTCATGACCCGGCTGGCCGCGGTGCAGGAGCCGCTGGCCAGGCAGGGCAAGATCGGGCCCGTTGCCCGGCTGATGCCGACCACCGCCGCCACCACCCTGCGCAGCGGCGCGGGCGAGCCGCTGGTGATCGACGGCCCCTTCGCCGAGACGAAGGAGCAGCTGCTGGGCTTCTACACCTTCGACTGCGCCTCGCTGGACGAGGTGCTGGACATCGTGCGCGACCTCGCGACCGCCAATCCGGGGGGATCCTATGAGATTCGCCCGATCCGCATCTTCAAGCCGGGAACCGCTGGATCATGACCGACATCGCCTGGATCGACGCAGCCATCACCTCTGCCCGCCCCCAGGCGATCGGCGCCCTGCTGCGCTATTTTCGCGATCTCGACACGGCGGAGGAGGCGTTCCAGGACGCCTGCCTGCGGGCGTTGAAGACCTGGCCGGAAAAGGGGCCGCCGCGCGACCCCGCGGCCTGGCTGATCTTCGTCGGCCGTAACGCGGCGCTCGACACCGTCCGGCGCGGCAAGCGGCAGGAGCCGCTGCCGCCCGACGAACTGCTGTCCGATCTCGACGACGCCGAGGCCGACATGGCCGACCGGCTGGACGGCAACCAATACCGTGACGACATCCTGCGGCTCCTGTTCATCTGCTGCCATCCGGACCTGCCGGCGACCCAGCAGATCGCCCTGGCGCTGCGCATCGTCTCCGGCCTTTCGGTCAGGCAGATCGCCCGCGCCTTCCTGGTGGGCGAGGCGGCGATGGAGCAGCGCATCACCCGGGCCAAGGCCCGCGTCTCCGCTGCCGACGTGCCGTTCGAGACGCCGGGCGCGCCGGAGCGGGCGGGCCGGCTGGCGGCCGTCGCCGCGATGATCTACCTGGTGTTCAATGAAGGCTACACCGTCAGCAGCGAGGAAGCGCCCTTGCGCGCGCCGCTGTGTGACGAGGCGATCCGCCTGGCCCGGCTGCTGCTGCGGCTGTTCCCGGCCGAGCCGGAGGTGATGGGCCTGGCCGCCCTGCTGCTGCTGCAGCATTCCCGCGCGCCGGCCCGCTTCGACGGCAACGGCAGCATCGTGCTGCTGGAGGAGCAGGATCGGACTCTCTGGAACCGCGCCATGATCTGCGAGGGGCTGGCGCTGATCGACAAGGCGATCCGCCACCGCCGCCCCGGCCCATACCTGGTGCAGTCGGCGATCGCGGCGCTGCACGCCCGCGCTGCGCGGCCCGAGGACACCGACTGGGCCGAGATCGACCTGCTGTACCAGACGCTGGAGCGGTTGCAGCCCTCGCCGGTGGTCACGCTCAACCGGGCCGTCGCCGTCTCCAAGCTGCGAGGCGCGCAGGCGGCGCTGGCGATGATCGAGCCGCTGGCGCCGCGTCTGTCCGGCTATTTCTACTTCTTCGGGCTGAAGGGGGGGCTGCTGCAGCAGCTCGGCCGCTTCGACGAGGCGCGCACCGCCTATGACCAGGCCATCGCGCTGGCCGGCACGGCGGCGGAGGCGGCCCATATCCGGCTGCACCTCGACCGGCTGCAGCAGGACGCCGATACGGGCGCCGCAGTCTGATCGTCGAATTTTTTCGGTAGGGTCCTGTCGGGACGCCGGTCCCGCAACCGTCCTAGGGACATGCAGGCCGCCACCCGGCCGCCGCAGCGACGGGAGAAGGACCATGGATCACAATACAATCAACGCCGAAGCCGAGATCCGGGCGCTGATCGATGCGCGGGCCGCGGCCCTGCGCGCCAAGGATGCCCACGCCATCGTCGCACAGCAGGCCGCGGACTTCACGATGTATTCCCTGGCGCCGCCGCTACGGGCCACCGAAGCCGATGTGGAAGGCCTGGAGGGCTGGTTCTCCACCTGGCAGGGGCCGCTCGACTACGAGATCCGGGACCTGGACGTCTCGGTCGGCGGCGCCGTCGCCTTCTGCCACGGCTTTGCCCATCTCGGCGGCACCAAGGTCGGCGGCGAGGCCCAGGGCCTGTGGCTGCGCCTGACGTTGGGCCTGCGCCGGATCGATGGCGGCTGGAAGATCACGCATGAGCACGAATCCGTCCCTTTCTACATGGACGGCAGTGTGCGGGCGGCGGTAGACCTCACTCCCTAATCGTTGAGGGAGCTCGATGTGCCGGGTGGAAGACTCTCAAAACCTGATCCGCATCGGAGGGATCGCGTGCTCAAGACCATCGTGCTTGTCGTCGTTGTCGCGGTCTTGGGCATCCTCGGCCTGGCAGCGACAAGGCCGGATGATTTCCGCGTCCAGCGCAGCGTCAGCATCAAGGCGCCGGCGGAGAAGATCATCGCCCTGATCAACGACTTCCATCGCTGGGCCGACTGGTCGCCCTACGAAAAGCTCGATCCCGCCATGCAGCGGACCCTGAGCGGCGCCGAAGCCGGCCCCGGCGCGGTCTATGAATGGTCCGGCAGCGGCAAGGTCGGTGCCGGACGCATGGAAATCCTGGCGGCCACGCCGTCGCAGATCGTGATCAAGCTGGATTTCATCAAGCCGTTCGAAGGCCACAACATGGCGACCTTCACGCTGCAGCCGAAGGACGGCGGCACCGACGTCACCTGGGCCATGTCCGGCCCGACCCCGTTCATCGCCAAGATCATGGGCCTGTTCTTCGACATGGACACCATGATCGGCAAGGACTTCGAGACCGGCCTGGCCAACCTCAAGGCCCGGGCCGAAGCCTGAGCCGCCGGCGATGCGGGTGTCAGGCCGCCAGCCGCCGGGCCGGGTCGGTCCACAGGGCGACCAGGCCGGCTTCGACCGCGGCCGGCGCATCCGCCTGGCACAGGGTGCGGCGGGCCTCGCGCCGGTCCTCGGCCGAGGCCGGCCAGGGCGCCGCCTCGATATAGGCGGCCAGATGCTTGCGGAACACGCGCAGGCCGTGGAAGTCGCCATAGAAGGCCAGCGTTTCCTGGAAGTGCGCCAGGGCGATGGCCAGGCGCTGGTCGCGGCCGGGCTCGGCCAGGCCGTCACCAGGCTGGTCCAGCGCCGCCTCGATCGCCGCGGCGATCCACGGCTTGCCGGTGACGCCGCGCCCGATCATCACGCCATCGGCACCGGATTGCGTCAGGGCCTGCCGTGCAGCGGCGCCATCGACGATATCGCCATTGACCATCACCGGGACCGACACCGCGTCCTTCACGTCCCGCACCGCGGCCCAATCGGCCGATCCCTTGTAGAATTGGCAGCGGGTCCGGCCATGCACCGTGACCGCCCGGGCGCCGGCCGCCACCATGCGAACCGCGAATTCCGGCGCGTTGCGGCTGGCGTCGTCCCAGCCCAGGCGGATCTTCACCGTGACCGGGACGTCGACCGCGCCGGCTGCGGCCGCCACCAGGCGTTCCGCCAGGTCGGGGTCGCGCATCATGGCCGAGCCGGACTGCACGCCGGTGACCTCGCGGGCCGGGCAACCGAAATTCAAATCGATGATCTGTGCCCCGGCCGCCGCAGCCAGGCGGGCGCCCTCGGCCATCGCACCGACCTCATGGCCGATCAGCTGCATCACCATCAGCGGCAGTCCATCGCCCACCGCCGCACGCCGCACCACATCCGGCCGGCCGCGGGCGAATTCGGCGCAGGCCACCATCTCGGTCGCGACATAGGCGGCGCCCAGCCGCGATGCCGCACGCCGGAACGGCAGGTCGGACACCCCGGTCATCGGGGCGATCCAGACCCTTCCGGGAACCGTGACGGAATCGATCTTGAGCGTTTCGGGCATGGGGGCAGGCACCTTGACTGACGCCCTATCTAGGCGCTGGGCCCGGCCGCGTAAACCGCGCCGGCAAAAAAGCCGCCCCGCTGATGTCGATTCCGGACGCCGCCGACCGACCATCCGGTGTTCACTAACCCGATCCCTGCGAGGAGGCCGCGATGAAGTATCTGTGCCTGGTCTATCTGGAACAGCGGACCATGGATGCGCTGTCGCCTGCCGAAGGCGTGACGCTGACGCGCGACTCCCTGGGCTATGACGACGAGCTGACCCGCAGCGGCCACTACATCACCTCCAACGCCCTGCAATCGCCCGAAGCGGCCACCACGGTGCGGGTTCGCAACGGCCGGATCTCGACCACCGACGGCCCCTTTGCCGAGACCAAGGAGCATCTGGGCGGCTTCATCCTGATCGAGGCACGGGATTTGAACGAGGCGATCCAGGTCGCCGCCGGCATCCCGCTGGCCAAGCTGGGCAGCGTCGAGGTGCGGTCGATCAAGGAACTGCGATAGGCACGCCATGACCCCGGATCCGGCCGCGGCGATGCAGCCGGCGATCGACGCGATCTACCGCGCCGACTCCCGCCGCGTGCTCGCCACCCTGATCCGGCTGCTCGGCGACTTCGCCCTGGCGGAGGAGGCAGTGCACGACGCCTTCCGCGCCGCGGCGGAGCAATGGCCGCGCGACGGCATGCCGGCCAACCCCCGGGCCTGGCTGGTCTCGACCGGCCGGTTCAAGGCGATCGACGGGCTCCGCCGCCGCGCCCGGCTCGACGCCGCGCGGGCGGAGCTGGCGAAGCATCTCGACGACGAGGCCACGGAGGCGATGGAGCAGGAGGGCGAGGAGGTGGAGGACGACCGGCTGCGGCTGATCTTCACCTGCTGCCACCCGGCCCTGTCGCCGGACGCCCAACTGGCCCTGACCCTGCGCGAGATGTGTGGCCTGACGACGGAGGCGATCGCGCACGCCTTCCTGACGGCGGCGCCGACTATGGCCCAGCGCATCGTCCGGGCCAAGGCGAAGATCCGCGACGCCCGGATCCCCTATCAGGTGCCGGCGCGGGAAGACTTGGCCGACCGGTTGGACAGCGTGCTGCACGTCATCTACCTCGTGTTCAACGAAGGCTATTCGGCCTCCGCCGGCCCGATGCTGACCCGGGCCGACCTGTCGGGCGAGGCGATCCGGCTGGGCCGGCTGCTGGTGGAGCTGCTGCCCGAGCCGGAGGCGATCGGCCTGCTGGCATTGATGCTGCTGCAGGATTCGCGCCGGGCCGCGCGCAGTTCGCCGTCGGGCGACCTGGTGCTGCTGCAGGACCAGGATCGTTCGCTCTGGAACCGCGGCCAGATCGCGGAAGGGACGGCGCTGGTGCGGCGGGCGTTGGCGGGGCGGGAGGTCGGCGCCTATGCGCTGCAGGCGGCGATCGCGGCGGTGCATTCCGAGGCGCCGGACGCCGCATCGACCGACTGGGCCGAGATCACCGGCCTCTACGACCTGCTGGTGCAGGCCGACCCGTCGCCGGTGGTGGCGCTGAACCGCGCCGTGGCGGTGGCGATGCGCGACGGCCCGGCCGCTGGACTGGCGCTGATCGACACGCTGATGGGGCAGGGCGGCCTTGACGGCTACCACCTTGCGCATGCCGCGCGGGCGGACCTGCTGCGGCGGCTGGGCCGGAAAGCGGAGGCGCGGGCCGCCTATGAACAGGCGCTCGCCCTGGCGCAGCAGGAGCCGGAGCGGCGGTTCCTCAAGCGCCGCCTGGACGAGCTGGCGTAACCGTTAAGGCTTGGTCGGGTCCGGCACCGCGATGGTGCCGTCGGCGATGGCGCGGCGGGCGGTTTCGACCGCCTGTTCCATCGACTTGGTCACCAGCGGCCGGTTGTTCTGGTCGATCGCCCAGCCGACCGCATGCTCGCGCACGCCGAGCGTGACCACGCCGGGGGCCCAGCTGCCGGCCCGCATGTCGTCGAGCGACCGCAGCACCGCGATGTCGACGCGCTTCAGCATCGAGGTCAGGATAGTGCCGGGCACCACGCCGTTCTGGTTGCCGTCCACGCCGATGGCCAGCTTCTCCGCATCGCGCGCCGCCTGGAAGACGCCGAGATTGGCCTCGCCCGCCACCGCGAAGACCACATCGGCACCGCGGGCAATCTGGTCGTGGGTGACCTGCGCCGCTGCGGTCTTGTCGTGGAAGGCGGCCGGGTCGGTGCCGACATAGTCGACCAGGGTGGTGATCTCGGGCCGCGTCGCCTTGGCCCCGGCGGTGAAGCCGTCGGAGAATTTGTGCATCAACGGGATGTCGTAGGCGCCGACGAAGCCGATCGTCCCGCTCTTCGAGGCCAGGGCGGCGAGCACGCCGACGAGATAGGCGCCCTCCTGCTCCCGGAACACGATCGACCGGATATTGGGCCCGTCGGCGACGCCGTCAACCAGGACGAAGCTGGTCTCGGGGTGCGCTGCGGCCGCGGCGGCCACGGGCTCGGCATAGTAGTAGCCGACGGCGATGATCAGGTTGGCGCCCTGCTGCACCATCCCGGCCGCCGCTGCCGCGAAGTCGGCGACCTGGTGGATCTCGGCTTCGAGATATGCTTCACCGGTCTCGTTGCGGAAGAACTCCAGCGCGTGGAAAGCACCTTCGTTGAAGCCGCCGTCGCGCTTCTCGCCCAGGGCATAGACCACGCCCGCCTTGACCGGCACCTCGCCTTCGGCCGTGTGCATCATGCGCTCGTCCGGATCGGCAGCCGCCATCACCGACAGGCCGGCGATGGCGAGGCTGACGCTGGCGAGAAGGCGGCGTCGATCAAGCAGCATTTCCGTCTCCGGACGGCAGGGGCAGTGTCGGGCAGGCCTGAAGGGCGGCCGCGCCGTGGCCCCGGAGATGGACGCGTTAAGGTTCGGTTACAAGAGCATGCTCTGCAATGGAGTTGTGCTCCAGGGGTGTGAAATCGCCTCGGGCATTTTTCAACGAATTCTTCGCGTTCCGGCCGGAATTCCGATTCAGACTGGCCGGTCTTTCAACGCGACCAGTTGGATCCCGGCTTTCTCCAGCCGATCCCGGATCTTCCGGGCGATGCCGACGGCGCCCGGCGTGTCGCCATGGACGCAGATCGTGTCGACCGGCACCGGCACGCGCTTGCCGTCGCGGCTGGTGATCGCCTGTTCCTCGACCATGCGCAGCACCCGTTCGGCCGCGACATCGGCATCGTGGATCACCGACCCGGCGATCCGGCGCGGGGTCAGCGTGGCGTCGTCCTCATAGGTGCGGTCGGCGAAGACCTCGCGCACGACGGGCAGACCCAGCTCCACCGCCGCGCGCTCCAGCGCCGTGCCGGGCAGCACCATATAGGCCAGGGTCGGGTCGACCGACTGGATGGCACGGCCGATCGCCAGCGCCACGCTGTCGTCGACCATCGCCACATTGCTCAGCGCGCCATGCGCCTTCACATGGGTGACGCGGTGGCCGACCGCCTTGGCCATGCCCTGGATCGCGCCGATCTGGTAGACGGTCTGCGCCTCGATCGACTCCGGCGTCTCGCCCTGGATCACCCGCCGGCCGAAGCCCCAGAGATCGAGGAAGCCGGGATGGGCGCCGATGCCGATGCCACGGTCGCGGGCCAGGGTCAGCGTCCGCCGCATCACGATCGGGTCGCCGGCATGGAAGCCGCAGGCGACATTGGCCGAGGTGACGATGTCCAGCATCGCCGCGTCGTCGCCCATCTCCCAGGCGCCGAAGCCTTCGCCCATGTCGCAGTTCAGATCGACGCTCGCCATTCCCATGACTCCCAATTCTCGACCGATGCTTCCACCAGCCCTATTAGACCGCAACCTCGGGCGTGTCGGCGGCCTTGAGCTCCAGCGCCGCCTTCAGCAGGGCCTGGGTGTAGGGGTGCTGCGGCGCCTCGAAGATCTGCCGGGCCGGCCCGTGTTCGACCACCTTGCCGTTCTTCATCACGATCACCTCGTCCGACAGGGCACGGACCACCTTCAGATCGTGGCTGATGAACAGATAGGCCAGGCGGTGCTTTTCCTGCAGCCCGCGCAGCAGGTCGACGATCTGGGCCTGGACCGACATGTCGAGCGCCGAGGTCGGTTCGTCCAGCACCACGAATTTCGGCTTCAGCACCATGGCCCGGGCGATGGCGACGCGCTGGCGTTGGCCGCCGGAGAATTCATGGGGGTAGCGGTGGCGGCTGGCGGGGTCGAGGCCGACCTCCTCCAGCGTCGACACGATCATCCGCTCGCGCTCGGCCGCGGAGCCGCCGATGCCGTGGACCTTCAGCCCTTCCTCGATGATCTCCGCCACCGACATGCGCGGGCTGAGCGACCCGTAGGGGTCCTGGAACACGATCTGCATCTCCCGCCGCAACGGGCGCATGTCGCGGAACTGCAGCCCCTGTAGCTCCTTCTCGCCATAGCGGATCGAGCCTTTGCTCGAGATCAGGCGCAGCAAGGCGAGGCCGAGCGTGGTCTTGCCCGAGCCGCTTTCGCCGACCACGCCGACGGTGTGGCCCTCGCGCACCACGACATCGATGCCGTCCACCGCCTTCACATGGTCGACCACCCGGCGCATCACGCCTGATTTGATCGGGAACCAGACCTTGATCTTGCTGGCCTTCAGCACTGTGCGGGCATCAGCCGGGGCGGGGGCGGGGTTGCCCTTGGGTTCGGAGGCGAGCAGCCGCTGGGTGTAGGGGTGCTGCGGCGCGGTGAAGACGCCCTCAGTCTCACCTTCCTCGACGATCTCGCCCTTGTTCATGACGCAGACCCGGTCCGCCATCTTGCGGACCACGCCGAGGTCGTGGGTGATCAGCAGCAGCGCCATGCCGAAGCGGGCCTGCAGGCTCTGCATCAGCTCCAGGATCTGGGCCTGGATGGTGACGTCCAGCGCCGTGGTCGGCTCGTCGGCGATCAGGATGTCCGGCTCGTTGGCCAGGGCCATCGCGATCATCACCCGCTGGCGCTGGCCGCCCGACAGCTCATGCGGATAGGCGCCCAGCCGCTGCTCCGGGTTCGGCAGGCCGACCAAGTGCAGCAGCTCCAGCACGCGAGCTCGGGCCTTGGCCTTGCCCATGCCCTTGTGGATCGATAACACCTCGCCGACCTGTTTCTCGATCGGATGCAGCGGGTTCAGCGAGGTCATCGGCTCCTGGAAGACCATCGCGATCTTGTTGCCGCGGACCTCGCGCAGCACCTTTTCCGGCGCGCCCAGCAGCTCCTTCCCGCGATAGCGGATGCTGCCGCGCGGGTGGCGGGCGCTGGGATAGGGCAGCAGCTGCAGCACCGACAGGGCGGTGACCGACTTGCCCGACCCGCTTTCGCCGACCAGCGCCAGGGTCTCGCCCCGGTCGAGATGCAGCGACACGCCCTTCACCGCCGGCACCGCGCCGCCGGGCACCTGGAATTCCACCGCCAGGTCGCGGATCTCAAGCAGCCTTTCGCCAGGGGTCGTAATGTCAGTCATGGCGTCTGGGCCTTGCTGTCGAGGGGCGGCGGAGCCGTCGGCGCCGGGGCGGAGGGGGCCGTTGCCTTGCGCGGGTCGAAGGCGTCGCGCATCGCCTCGCCGATGAAGACGAGCAGGCTGAGCAGGATGGCGAGCGAGAAGAAGGCGGTGAAGCCGAGCCACGGTGCCTGCAGGTTGGCCTTGCCCTGGCTGACCAGCTCACCCAGCGACGGCGACCCGGGCGGCAGGCCGAGGCCGAGGAAGTCCAGCCCGGTCAGCAGGCTGATGCCGCCGGTCAGGTTGAACGGCAGGAAGGTGATCGTCGCCACCACGGCGTTGGGCAGCACATGCTTCCACATGATCACGCGGTCGGGCTGGCCCAGCGCCCGGGCGGCGCGGACATAGTCCAGGTTGCGGGCACGCAGGAACTCGGCCCGCACCACGCTGACCAGGCTCATCCACTCGAACAGCAGGAAGATGATCAGCAGGGTCCAGAATCCCGGCACGAAGATCGAGGACATGATGATCAGCAGGTAAAGCTGCGGCATACCGGACCAGATCTCGATCACCCGCTGGAAGATCAGGTCGGTCCAGCCGGCGAAATAGCCCTGCACCGCACCGGCGAAGATGCCGATGATCGAGGCGAAGAAGGTCAGGGTCAGGCCGAACAGGATCGAGATCCGCAGGCCGTAGATCAGCCGGGCCAGCACGTCACGGCCCTGGTCGTCGGTGCCCAGCCAGTTGATCG
>NZ_JBYRFX010001134.1:0-16769 GCF_057815775.1 Inquilinus sp. | reverse complement strand
GGACGCCGTGCCGTTCGATGGCACTGTCCTGCCGCTGGAGACGCAGATGGCCGGCGATGCCGGGGTGTGGGCGGACATCGCCCGCCGCCACGGCCTGCGGGAAGCGCAGCTGGATCGCCTGGCATCGCCCTGGCACACGGATGCGGATCTCGGTCGCCCGATTGAGGTCGTGACCGACATGTCGAAGAGCCGGCGCCTCGGCTTCACCGAATACCAGGCCACGGACGACGCCTTCTTCGCGCTGTTCCAATCCCTGCGCGAGGGCCGCCTGATTCCCTGAGCAGAACGGGAGTAGAGCCCGCATGGCGCGTCAGAGCAGGGTGCTGCGGAGCGGTTCCGGCGGCATCGTCGGCAGCGGGGTCGACCGGATCGCGGCGATCCTGTCTTCCGGCATGCCCTGGGCCCTCAACAGCATGAGCGCCGCCTCGGTGATCTCGCCGGGGTCGACGCCCCGGGCGAGCGCCCGTCGCAGGATCACGGCGCAGACGCCGTAGCCGATATCGATGCCGAGCTCCGGCAGGCCGCTCCCGAGGGTTCCGTCGCGCACGGCCTCACCTGCGGTCGCTCGGGCGTGCGCCGCCATGCGCGGGTTCGGTGGCCCGACAATCGGCAGCACGCGCACCAGCACTTCGCTGCACGCCCGATCCGACGCCGCGCGCAGCATGAAGTACCGCATGTATTGGAAGATCCGGATGCCGACATCGGCCTCCACGACCTGTTCGTCCTGCTCCCGGTTCAGTTGGGCCGTGATGTCGCCGGCAATCTCACACAGCATCGCCTCGTAGGTCGGGAAATAATTGTAGAAGGTGCCGCGCGCCAAGCCTGCCACGGACCGGACGTCGTCGATCGTGACGCCCGCGACGCCGCGTTCGTCGAACAGCGCCAAGGTCGCCGCGACGATCCGGCCCCGGGTCCGGACACGACGGGCCGCCCCTGTCCTGGTCCGGAAATCGGGAGTTCCCGTCGACTTCGGTTTCGTTCCCATTTCGGCCTCAGTGTCCCGGAAACAGCCCAAACCGCAATTGACGAAATGTCGAATTGACAAATTGTCACTTTGATTGCCACAATAGTCTGCCTGACGACCGAGGGGGAGTTTCGTTCGCGGCCTCGATCCAGACCATCCCACAAACCCTCATACGCGATGTTCTGCGTCAACCGAAGGCGCCAGGCCCGGGGGCTTTCCATCTTTTCCTGCTGACGATCACCGGAGGAGGGGCTGATGCGCGTCTTGTCACGCTGTCGATATCTTCGCGGAAACGGAATCCTGTCCGGTCTGATCCCGCTGCTGCTGGCCGTGGGCTGGGCCGGCGCACCGGTCCAGGCTGCGACCCGGACGGCGTCCTGCCCAGGGCTGCAGGGGCAGCTGATCGGGGGCATCCGCATCACCCAGGCAAGCCGGATCGATGCGGCCGGCGCGGTGCCCGGCTACTGCAAGGTCCTGGCCGTCGGTGCCGGCGGCACAACGCTGGATATCGAGGTCGACCTGCCGGATGGCTGGCAGGGCCGGCTGCTGCATGAGGGCGGCGGCGGCTTCGACGGCCGGCTGCCGTCGGTCGAGGCGACCTCGGCCCAGCTGCCGCTGATGCCGATCCTGCAGCGCGGCGTTGCCTACACCGCCTCCAACGGCGGCAACCGCAGCGGCAATCCGGCCGAGCTGGTGGCGAACGCCGCCGAACGGACCGATTACGCCTTTGCGGCGCTGCCGAAGACCGTGCATTTCGCCAAGGCGGTGGTCCGGGCCTTCTACGGCGGGCCGCCGCGCCGCACCTATTTCCACGGCATCTCCAATGGCGGCCGGAACGCCTATACCGTCGCCGCGATCCTGCCGACGGAGTACGACGGCATCATCGCCGGCGCCGAGACCATGCAGATGGCGACGCAGATGCCGGCGATCCTCGGCATCGTGTCCCGTGCCGGCACCGTGGCGATGCCGTCCACGGCGCAATGGACCGCGGCGTATCAGGCGGCGACGGCGGCCTGCGGCAACGCCAACGGCGTGATCCTGGACCCCGGCAGCTGCGCCTTCGACCCCGGCACCCTGGCCTGCGGCACCAGCGCCGCGGCAACCTGCCTGACCCCGGCGCAGCTGGCGACGGTGCGCGACCTGATCCGGCCGCAGGTCCTGCCGGTCGGGCCCTTCGCCGGCAACTATTGGGCCGATTTCGGCACCACGCTGGATCCGGCGGCCTTCTTCAGCGCCGCCGGCCTGGCCGGGGGCTACGCCGCAATGGCCACGCTCGACCCGGCCTGGCTGCTGCCGGCGCCGGTGCCGGGAAGCCTGCAGGCATCGTACAACGCGCAGCGCGATGCCCCGGTCATCGCCCGGGGCCTGCGCCAGCAGGGGCTGGACCCGTCGCTGTCGGCGATCGCGCTCTTCGCCGCCTCCGGCCGCAAGCTGCTGTCCTTCAGCGGCGGGGCGGACCCCTTGATCTCCGCCCGCGACCATGTGGCGAACTGGCAGCGGGTGGGGGCCATGGCGGCGGCCATACGGCCGGGCGCCCAGGGCAACATGCGGTTCTTCCTGGAACCCGGCGTCGGCCATGGCTTCGGCGGCCCCGGTCCGGACCAGTTCGACTATCTCGGAGTGCTGATCGGGTGGGTTGAGCAGGGCCGGGCGCCCGAACGGGTGATCGGCAGCAAGCTCGACGCCAAGGGCGCCGTCGTCGCCACGCTTCCCGCCTGCGCCTGGCCGGCCCTGCCGCGGTACCGGGGCGACGGCAGCATCAGCGACGCCGCCAGCTATGTGTGCCGTGCGACTCCGGCTGCGCGGCAATAGGTGGGCGGCGCAGGCGATCGATGCGTGTTTCGTGGAGCGGGGGAAGCCCGGAAGGCTTTCCCCAGACTCCAGGATTGCGTGAGACTTGAGGATGAGTCCGGCTGGTCCCCTCTCGGGGATGACTGCATGGCCTGGAGGTCCGGTGGTGGGCGCGACAGGGATTGAACCTGTGACCCCTACGATGTCAACGCAAGGGCTCTCCAACAAAATCAAGCGCATACGGTAGCAAGAGAGAGCAGCCAGTAGCACGGAGCTACAGGGCTTTGGCAGATGTTGCGTTTGAGTTGCGTGCGAGCGCGTGCTGGTCGCTCGAAGGATACGTCGCCCGCTATACGAGGCCGTTTGGCTGACGCGGCGGTCGCTGCAGCAACCATCAAACTCAATTTCAGAATCGCGAAATCCGGACAGCGGAGCTATCCGGGCGTCAACTGCTGCGCTGCGGTCGGGTGCCTCCACCGCGGGGGGTGGGCAATGTAGCACGCCCCAAACAGCAGAAACCCCGCCCGAGATAACCCGGCCGGGGAGTCCACATTCTCTGAAATCGCACCTCCGAGAATAGGGCTCGCCATTTCGCCGGTCAAGGTCCAAGCCGATTCTCGGCGCGGGAAAACTCGTCCTCAAATTGGAGAGCTCCCCGCATGACCGCTGCCCTGCAGCCGGCATCCGATGTCGCACACCCTCGATCCCAGCCCAGCGCCCGCAACAAACTTGCGTTGATCGATGCCGCATGGGTCTGCCATCACCTGCCGGCCTTGGCCGACTTGAACCAGGCGGACAAGGCGGTGCTTTGTGCCTTGATCCGCCATATCGACCAACTTGCCCTCACCGCCGGGAGGACCACAGTCTGGCCCTCAACGGTCTGCTTGGCGCTCGATACCGGATACACCGAACGAAGCATCACGCGTTCGATCTCGCGGCTTGAGGCACGGCGCCTCATCAGACGATTCCTGCCGCCGCGGTGGCGTACCTATCACACGGACCTGAGCGGCTTTTGCCGCATTGCGGCCGATATCCTGGACGCACACGCCGCGGCCAAGGCGGACCGCCTGCCGCGCGCTCGGATCTGCCGGTCAGCGCTGATGATCGAGCCCGACGCTGTGTCGGTTTCGGCCGACACAGCGTCGGGCCTAACAGAAACAGCCATTAAACCAGAAAAACTTGTTGAACAGAGTGACGCTGCGCGCGGTCGATTTCGTAGGCGGCCGGCCGAGCCGGCCGCAGCTGGCTGCACCTTTGCCACCCCACCAGACGACGCCAAGGATGGAGGCGCCGTCAATTGCTCCCCAGGTGGAGCAGGCTTCTCCACCGGCGCTGAACCGGCACCCTCCATCCCGGAGGACAGGGGGCGTGGGGCCCTTGTCGAAGCGTGGGAGGCGTCCCCGACGCTCCGCCGGCTGATCGACATCGATCAGCTTCGGACGGACCCCCTGGAAGCCCTCAACGCGACCGTCGCCCGCGAGTACCTCGCGACGGTAAGTGGGATCCGCAACCCCCATCACATCTGGAACTGGGCGGTGAACCGCCACGGCGCCGCCAACGCCATGCTGGGCTGGATCATCGCCTGCGACACGCCAGCCTCGCCCGGTCGGCCAGTCCGGAACCCGGGCGGATGGTTCACCCGCTTTGCAACATCGGAGCGGCCCTGGGACCTGTCGCGCAACCTCCATCAGCTCTCCCGCCTCGCTCACGCAGCGAGGACCTCATCGGCACATCTCGCGAAAAATCCGCTTTCGGCCCCAGATCGGGAGATCGAACCCATGGAGCAGGCTCTTGCGCCGACAGTTGCCGCGGATCTTCTCGCGATCTACCGAAGTGCCTGGATTGCGGCGGCGACTCGGCGGCTCGGCCGCAGCGAGGCCGCGGCCCTGGCAGTATGGAAGTCATGGCTTGACGAAGCTGCCGCCTCTGGGATCGACGACCACCGCCTACAGATCCGGGTCAAGTCCAGATTCATTCGGGACCAGATCGACAAGAGCTATGGGGATATCTCAAGCGTCGCAGCCGAGGCACTCGGCTATGCCGGAGTGGACTTCGTCACCACGCCTGGGTAGAGCACGTCCTAACTCCACATTGACCGGAGTTTCGCGCCGACATCGACGCGTGCGCGGCCGCTAGCGCTGACGTTGGCGCCGAGCGGCGACCACGTCATCTCTTCGAAGAGCGGCAGGAGCGTCCGCGGGATGAATCGCGTTCGGGATGCATAGACATGCTTGTCGCCGAGCTTGGCCTGCTGGTGGGTGTAGAAGCGGTATGGCACGACCAGATGCAACTCGTCCTTGGCGCGCGTCATCCCTACATGCAGCACCCGCCGCTCCTCCTCTATCTCCTCCGTCGTGCCGGTGCTGAGGTCCGACGGGATGCAGCCGTCGACCACGTTGAGGATATAGACCGACCGATACTCTTGGCCCTTTACGCTGTGGATGGTCGACAGGATCAGGTAGTCGTCGTCGAGAAGGGGAGGGCCCGCATGGTCGCCCGTCGCCTCCGGTGGATCCAGGGTGAGATCGGTCAGGAAGTCGGACCGCGAGGCGCTGCCGGCAGCGATCTGCGCCAGCTGCGCCAGGTCGCTGGCGCGGATCTCGGCATCCTCGTGAATTCGCTCCAGATGCGGAGCATACCACCGTTGGATGGCGTCGAGTTCCGCAGGCCAAGGGACGTCGCGGCCACGCAGGGCCATCATCAAGCTCGCCAGGTCCGGCCAGGCCGCAGCCGCGGACGCCGGCGGCTTTGCATCGGCCAGGGCATGGAACGGCACCGCCGCTGCGGCCATCTGGTCCAGGACACGGCCGGAATGGACTGGCCCGATGCCGGGCAACAGCTGCAGCACCCGGAATCCGGCGATCCGGTCGCGCGGGTTCTCCGCCCAACGGAGGACCGACAGCATATCCTTGACGTGCGCGGCGTCGAGGAACTTCAGGCCGCCAAACTTGCGATAGGGGATGTTTCGCCGGGTCAACTCCACCTCAAGGTGGCTCGAATGGCTCGAAGTGCGAAACAGCACGGCCTGCTGCCTCAGGAGCACGCCCGCCTCGCGGTCTTCGAGGACGCGATCGGCGACGTAGCGGGCCTGGTCGACCTCGTCCCGGACGCTGACCAGCCGCGGCCGCTGTTCCGATACGCGGTCGGACCAGAGCTGCTTGGCGTAGCGCTCCGGGGCGAGATCGATGACCGCATTCGCCGCGGCGAGGATCGGCTGCGTCGAGCGGTAGTTCCGCGCTAGGGTCAGCACCGTCGCCGGCGGCGAGAACAGCCCTGGGAAATCCAGGATGTTGCGCACCGTCGCAGCCCGGAAGCTGTAGATCGCCTGCGCGTCATCGCCGACCACCGTCAGGCCGCGGCCATCGGGCTTCAGCGCTGTCAGGATCGCCGCCTGCAGGCGGTTCGTGTCCTGGTATTCGTCGACCAGGATATGGTCGAACCGGCCCCCGATCTCGGCCGCCAGGTCCGGATCCTCCATCGCTTGTGCCCAGTAGAGGAGCAGGTCGTCATAGTCCAACAGCATCTGGCGCTGCTTGGCATCGACATACAGGCCGAACAGCCGGCGCAGTTCATCGCCCCAGTTCGCACACCACGGGAAGGTGTCCTTGAGCACATCGAGGAGCGGCAGCTGGGCGTTGACGACCCGGGAATAGATGGCCAGGCAGGTCGCCTTAGTCGGGAACCGCTCCTTGGTGGCGGACAGGCCCAGTTCATGCCGGGCCAGGTTCATCAGGTCGGCCGAGTCCTCGCGGTCGAGGATCGAGAACGAGACGTCGAGACCGAGCTGCTCGGAATATTCCCGCAACAGCCGGGCGCCGATCGCGTGGAAGGTGCCCGCCCAGTCCAGCGCGGCGCCGGCGCCGCCGTGGCCGAGCACCCGCGCCGCAATGCGCTCGCTCCGTCTCGTCATTTCGTCAGCCGCCCGGCGGGAGAAGGTCAGCAGCAGGATCCGGCGCGGATCTGCACCGGCCTCGATCAGCCGCACGACGCGATGCGCCAGCGTGTTGGTCTTTCCCGATCCGGCGCCGGCAATTACCAGCAGCGGCCCGGCTGGTGGCGCGTCGATGCCGAATTCGACCGCTGCCCGCTGCTCGGCATTGAGCAGGTCCAGGTAGGAGGGGATCACAGCGGTCGACTCGGAGATGCTCATCCAGCCAGTCAGCATCATTCCCGGTTTGTTCGCAATATCGAGCCGATCTTTCGGCACAGCTTAGTGGGGCATCCCGAGGTCGTTGGCGGGCTGAGGGCTACCGCAATCGTCCGCGAATCGCCCCATCGCGTTGGCCACAGTTTCCCAGTCCTCCGCCTCGATCCGTCCTCGCTGCGCAAGGTAGCGGCTCGCGATGACCTTCTGTTCGTATGTCCAGTCGATCGTCTTCATGAAGATCAGGCTGAAACGGCGGAAGGCATCCAGCTGTTCCTGCCATTCACCGCCATCCATGGCATCGAGCGCCTGCAGGACGGCGGTTTCGTACTCCTCCGTGTCTTCCCGGATAGGATCGATCGGGCTTGGTTTTGGCATGACACTCACCAATCGTTTGTCACTCAGCCGATGGTTAGGGCTTCGATGTGCCGTTTCGCGACGGCGACGCCCTGGGCCAACAGCGCCGCGATCTCGGCCTCGCGCATGCCCAGTTCCAGCGCCTTCCAGCGCAGTTCGTTGCAGCTCACGGCTTCGTCGAGCTCGAAGTTCCGGAGTTCGACATCCAGGTCGCGTGGCAAGATTGACCTCATCAGCGATGGATTGTTCACTGTATGTTCTAATCGCGGTCGAAGCCGGAGTCGAATCGAATCTCGGCTCGCGGGCGGTCGGCGCCGCTGCTACCCCGTGTCGTCGGTGACAATCTCGCCTCTCAGCCTATGTGAATCGTCATGGCTTCATCCGACAGCACGACATCGGAGCGTATCGCCGAGCTGGTCCGGCTGCAGGAGCGGCGGGCACGCGCCCTGGGCAATCGCCCGGGCGAGATGGTGCCCGGCGCCGAGATAATCGTCGTCCGGCGCAACCCCGAGACCGCCCGCCGGCAGTTCGATTTGCTGAAGTGGGGCCTCATCCCGAACTGGGCGCCGGACCAGGCGAGCCCACATCTTCACGCCCGCGCCGAGACCATCGCCGAGCTTCCGACCTTCGCGAAGTCCTTCGCCAAGCGCCGTTGCATCATTTCGATCGACCTCTTCACCCAGCGCCGCACCATCGGCGAACCCAAGGGCCGCGAGTTTGCGTTCGGCAATGCAGACGGATCCGACCTATTCGTGGCCGGCATTTGGGATGCCTGGTGTCTGCCCGGTACGGCGAGCTGGATTCGGACCTTTGCCACCATCACCACGGAAGCCAACGACCTGGTCGGCCAGATTCATGACCGCATGCCGGCGATCCTGACAATAGACCAACTGGCCGGCTGGTTCGGCGAGGTGCCCGCGCCTCTCGAGGAGGTGCAGGGGATGCTGCAGCCCTTCCCCGCCAAAGGCACGATTCGCTGGCCCGCCAAATCCAAACGCCCGGCCAATGTGGTGCAGGAAGCGGAGCCGCCTGGGGAACCCGATCTGTTTTCGCCGCGGACCGGATGAACGGCAAGCGGCCGAGCGATGCTGTGGACCTCTACGCAGGCTGTCGCTTCCGAATGACGGTTGGCGGCCGCTCGCTCGTGCCGGTTCGGCTGACGGGAGTGCGCCATAAGCGGTCGTTGCAGCCGCGGCCCGATACCGGACGTCGCTCGAAACCGCTGAAAACCCGCCCGTCCCGGTCGGCCAGTCAGGCTGCAGAGCGCCATAAGCGGTCGTTAAGTGGGCGGTCCGACAGCGGACTACGATCGAAGGCACGGAATCCTCGCGATTTTCGATTGGGTTCGGCCTGAGAGTGCAGCCGAAAGCAGACGCCGCAGACGCCTCCACGAAGCGGACGTGATCGGACGCAAAAGGCCACATCCATGGCAGGCGAGGGTTGGAGGTCGGGACTGCACATCGCTTAGGCTCCCCTTGATCAACCAGCATTGTGTGCAGACCGCCCGCCCGGAAAAAGCCTCGGCGTCTCTCCCCTGTCGAGCTGTATCCTTCCGCTTACACGGCGACGCATCACCATCGACGCTTCCACTTAATCCCTGATTGATGCACAAAGGCAGGGGTATAGAGTGGAATGGCATTTCAAAAGCGCGATCACGGTGGCATGGCTAAGCGTGCGACGAAACCTCGATCGGGCAGACGCGCAAATGATCCCCCAAAGGACTACCAGCCGCGTCGCGGGATCACTACCCCAAGATATGAGATAACCCCACCGTCGGTTCATCGCGTTAGCATCTTGCCACTGGTGGATGTCGGCAGCCGGAAATTCGAAGAACTCTGCCGTGACGTAGTCAACCGTCGGTTTCCTAATGTCGTGCGTGCTTCGCTGAAGCGAACGGCGGGCGTCGACCAATATGGTGTTGATGTAGAAGGGTTTGACTCGGAGCACCTACCTCGGATCGTCGTATCTGCCAAATGTTATAAGGACATTAAAGCATGGGAATTCCGTCCATGGATTGAGGATTTTACCAAACACCTCGATGGTCATTGGAAAGACAAGGGTGTTACTGATTTTGTATTAGCCGTGAGTCATGAATGTAACGATGACGACATGAATGACGCATCAAAACTCTTGGTAGAAGATTTGAGGCGTAGAAACATAAATTTTCATCTCTGGAATTCGTATTCGATTACCGAGTTCCTGAGAGAAGATGCCTCACTAGTGGGTCGATATTTTGGACCATATTGGGTTGACGCAATATCTGCATCAGCTGCTGTCACGAGCGCCACCGTTGAAACGCCAACTCCTCTAGTATCTCCCCTCGCTCAAAACAACATAGGGGTCCTCGCGCAAATCGTTGACGACGTAGCCGCAAGACTCAGCCTGCCTCTCAACACCGCGTTGGCGGGACAACTGGATGACGCGCTGCGCAAAATGAGGGCTGGCAGTAGCGTAGCGATGCGCCAATGGCTTGCGTCCGTTCGCGGGGATGCAGGAACCTGGCCCCTCTTGCCTGCCGACACTCGGGCTAAGGCGCTCCGTGCGGCGGCAATGTTGCAACTCCGCGACGATCAACCAGAGGTCGCTGAAGAACTGCTATCAGAAGCGGCGCGCCTAGCGCCGGCCCCGGACCGGTCGGTTGGGGCATTGATGACCCGTCGGACATTGGGGCCTGGGTCAGCTCTGGAATGCCTGACTGAACCTTGTACGGCGCGCGAACGTGAAATCAAAGCGGGATTGCTGATCGAGACCAGTCGGATAGTCGAAGCCGGCACCATTCTAGGTGAATTTGAGCCAGAGAACATTTCCGCCGAAGTACTCCGTTTGCGCGCAATCGTCGAAGCATTGTCTGGCCGCGTCGATAAGGCGCTCAGTCTCGCTACCAACGCCCACCAGCGAGCGCCCCAAGATGCAATACCGCTATTGACCCTCGGTGCGATGCGGTTATTTGCGGCGCTTGGTGATGGAGTCACGCCGCAATTTGGCTCGTCGCCCAACCCAATGAATGCGGCCTTGCTTCGTGGAAACAAATCTTCTTTAGAAAGATTGCGTCAGTCGAGCGTCGCGTTTGACCAACTACTCCTCTTTCGGGATCTTGACATAAAGGAGGATGTCGAGATCTGGAAGCTTGGGGCACTCCTAATGCATCCGGAGCGCCACGAGGAAGCACGATCCTTTGCAAGAGTTTTATTAAATCGCCAAAATGTAAACCCGCTGGCAATTGCTTGGTGTCACCAGTTCAACGTTCCGCTGCGCGAAGGGAAGCTCCGGAAGGTGCTCGGCGACGCAATTCGTCAGGGTCGGGGAAGCCCGAGTCATGTGGTTGTCCTCGCTCTGATGTGTGCTAAGCCAACTGAACCTGGCCCTGGCCTCGCAATAATCAGCCGGTTCGCTCATCTGTTCCCGGAAGCGAGCGACTTTCTCGACGGATGGCGTGAGCAATTTGGAGACGCCTCCAGTGGTGCTGCCATTGGCTATCCTCAGGCAGTGAACAGCGCTCTTAGAAACAACGATCTAGCTCCGCTTGCCGATCTTCTTATGAGGAGCGACACCCCTGTCGAAAATGTTATCGCCGGCGCGGCATTTCTGTCACAACGTCGAGCATACGAGCATGTTAATAGCCTTCGTGAACGTCTAATAGGAATCGGCACAATCAACGCTATTGAGTTGGCAGCAATAGCCGCATTGCGGGTCGGAAAACCTCAGGACTGCATATCAATCATAACCGGGAGCTTTAATTACTTTGATGGCCATATACCGACTAATCTAATACATCTCAGGATTCAGGCAAATACAGACCTCGGCTCGCATCGGCCCGTTATATTCGATTTGCAGGCACTACGGAGCGAGCGAGATGATCCCGAAATACGGGATCGCCTGATGGACGCATACCTCAAAATTGGTGCCCTCCGGGAGTTCCAAGCGGAAGCGGAGCGGGCTCTGGATGAAGGCCGATTAGATCAACGCCACGCAATGCAGATTGCGTACGCCTTGCGCGCGCATGCGCCGGAGACGGCCAAGCGCGCTCTGTCGGCGGTGGGGCAGCGAGAGATCCCACAGCAACTCGCGGGCTTCGTGCTTTCGCTGTCCGCCGAGCTTGGTCTCGCTGAACTGCAAGACCGGGTCATGAGATCAATGTGGGGAGAGGGAGTTCCAGAAGGTTCAACTTTCGTCAAATTCGAATCAGTTGACGCCGTGCTCGCTTACATCCACGAGCAAACTGATGCATATCGAAAGAATTTTGAGGAGTGGCTCAAAGGACGGGCATTAGCAGCCGTAATCATGCGTTCGGACATGAAGGCCTATGTGCGGTTGTTTCTAGAAAGCGAACAATATAGAAGGAACAACGCCGGAGACAAATTCCCGGTTCTCCTTATTTCTGCTGCTCGCCGAACGTCGGCTCCGCCGATTGAGGCAGGAAGGCCGCCCCTGCGGCTTGATCTGTCAGCACTATTGTTGTTGGAACGGTTTAATCTATTAGCAAAGGTCGATCAGGTTTTCTCGGTGGAAGTGCCCCCGTCGCTTCCGGAGGCACTTATTGAGATCACGGCCGAGTTTCGAGCCGTCGACAAAACCATGGTGCAAAAGGTTAGGGACTCGATTCAATTTGGCGTCATTAAGCTGGTAGAGGACCGACCAGAAGGTTCGATACGACTGGAGAGTGATGACAACGCCCTTCAGATTGACGCTAGCAGACTGCAATCTGCTCTCGGAGCGGCCGTCAGAAATGGCAATATAAGCAGTGACGATGCACTTCGCGCTCTCCAAGAACTCGGGGTGGATCATCCCGATCTCTCCGGCAGTTGGTCTGCAGAGTCGCTGGCGCTCTCTGCTTTCTCGATCTATAGACTCGCCTCAGCTGATGTGCTCGAGCCGGTTGCTCTCGCGGTCCCGACGCTTATATCGAGGGCCGATGCCGATCGGGTAGCGAACGAGATAGACTCAGCGCTTCACGACAACGAAATAAGAGACCGAATTGTCAAACTGCGAGCGACAGTCGCGGAGCGATTGGAGCAGGGCCACTGGCAAACCATACCGCGATCAATACCTCGCGAAAGCACGGCGGAGCCTATCCCACCACATGTACGCTGCATCATTGAAATTCTCACCGCTCAGGAGTCTGCTGCGGCACTGTTTTGGATCGAGGATAGATTTCTCTCACATCAGCGCCTGGACGGCGCTGTGTATTTGCTAGACATATTAGAGAACCTTGAGAATCGGTCCGCAATTGATCGAGGAGCGTATATTCGCCTTCGTAAGGAGTTGCGCGACACAGGCTATTCCTTCTTGCCGATTGAGGCAGATGAGTTTTTCGAACCGCTTGACGCGGCCCTGATTGTGGATGGGCAAATTGTTGAAGGCCCTGCCTTGGCGGATTTACGCTCATGGTATGTCGAGGAACTCGGACGGGTTCAATATCTTGACTTATCAACTTTAATTCAACGGGATGGTGCGATCGTCAGCGAGATGAGACGCCCTGTAGATCTCGGGGCGCTCGTGCGCGACGTGTTGAGTGAAGTGTGGTCCAATCCTGAAGCCGACCAGGCGTCAAAGATAGCTCGTTCTTCGTGGGCCTGGACGTGCCTGCGCTTTGAGCAGCCCCCGGTATCGACCCCAGCGCCCGCTGAGGCGCGCCGTCGCTTTGTTGCGACCATGGTCGCACATGCTATCGATTTGCCACTTGTCTCCAAATTGTCAGCTGGGCAGTCCTCGAAGCTGGATGGGCGAGGGTTTGTCAACTGGTTCGTTCGCACGGTGTTAGATCCGCTGGCAGAAGCTGACCAAAATCTTGCAGAGGAAGTGGCGGATGCGCTAGCAGCCACTCTAAGCAGGTTGCTCGAACCGCGGGACGATGTTCCAGAGAACCTTGCAGATGAACTGGACGCTAGGCTCTGCCGCGCAGTTCAGGATCTTTTGGATCTGCTTCCGGATTCGTGGGCAGATCGCGTTGCAAGTCGGCACGACCTGCATATAAAACTTCGACATCGAACATTGATGATGCTCTCAGTTGCAGACGGAATATCCGTTCCGGTAGTTTCGGCTGCTGAAGCCCTGGAACGGAGCCTTGGGCAATCGAACGGCTCTCACGCGACGGTAGCTATCAGGCTCGCAAACGGCCGCGACGCCGAAATTGACGTAATTCTATCGAGCCACGGCGTTCCGTCTGTCGGTCTAGCTGCAGATGACGAGCGGTTCCGACTGGACCCTGTCACAACTGCCCTATTGCACCCAGATCCTAGTGTCCGAGCGAAGGTCCTCGCCGGAATTCCGTCTCTCTCTGAAAGAGAGGGGTTAATAAAGGAAGCCGATCTAGATCGCCTGGCAAGAATACCTGGGGTTGAAGATCGATTCGAGGCATTCAAGTATATGCTTGATGGTGATTTTCACAAGACGATATGGCGTATGCGCGGTATAGTGGAAAAGAACCAGCCACTTAGTGTTTCGGATCTTCAGCTACCTGACCCGGATGCGATCGCCGAGTTTATGAGTGTGGCCGATATTGGAGAAGACGCTAATTTGGAATGTATGGGTGCTGCAGGGGCAAGGCTCATCTCGCGAATTGGTATGACGGCGGCGGTTTCGAGAATTGCTGGTTCCACTATCTCTATTCCGAGAGAGCTTAGTGTGCAGATCTATAATGATTTTGATGATGTTATGGGAGAGAATGTTTCTAAGATGTGGTCCTCGCCACTACTAGAGGTAATGAAACTAGAGATTCTTGCTACTGTCTCCCAAAGTGACGTCGGGGCGATTGGGCGGGCTGTGCGCTGTGCGATAGATTCGGTTGAACGACTCGGTTCGCTCTTTACAGCTCTCATTCGACACGGTGCACGCCAGGTCGCCCGGCGTGCTGATTGGCAGAGACTTCCGGAGAAATGGCGTGTATGTTTTCTCTGGGTATATGCTGATCAACTAACGTGTGCTCTAAGTCCGCCGAATGTCGATCGCGAGGCCTTGGCTCTTTGGATAAAGTCAATCAGCCGTCTACACTTTCGTGATATGGAATCCCGTTCAGACATATCGGAATGGGTTCGCCTGGTTACTCTCGATTATGGGCAGCACCGGTTCGCGACGTCTGTTGTCGCGAGAATTTTGTCTGTCCTTAGAAACCCCAATCCGGAATTGACGCAGAGATTGCAGTCGGTCTGTGGGCTGCAGGGGGAGTTTGGTTGGCTTCCATATGCTGACGCGATCAGGCCTTGGCCGACGGCGCCGTCCGATTTTTGGGTTGCGGCTGATCCGATTCCCCTATTGATCGAGACGGGGTGGGTGGCCGCAGATAGTGAGTTCACCGCGCGGACTCACACGCGACTGGCTGAAAGGCTGCTTGGGCAGCCGGCCGATTCGCCACAACGACAGATGCTTCCAAGCATGTTGACGCTCGTCGATCCGCAGCAAATTGAGATCAGTCTGGTCGATGAGATCCGAGCTACGCTAGATGCGTTTGGCTATGACCTACGCGCCGGAAAAGATGACGGGTCGAGTACACGAGTATCCGGATTTCGTGCGGAGTTATTGGCGGTTCAGGGCGACACCGATTCTTTTTTGCGAGAACTCAATGATCGAGCGGAAGTCTGTAGTAAGCGATGGCCATACCATGTACTTTTTTATCAGCCTGACGGCGAGGTAGGACAGGCCTTTTCAACACTCGCGGACGCCGCATTTGCTCATTCAATGGCATTGCGCTCTTCTCGCGAGGAACGTCTATCAGTATTTGCTAACAGTATTCGAGCCATCGTTGATGGATGGCCAAACGCTCTTAGGGCCGGCATTTTCATATTGGATGCCGTGGTTCGGCAGTTGGATGTGCCCGCGGCGGAGGCGATCTGGCACGTTTTGCTCGACCTGCGTGGTCGGCACAGCGGCCGACCGGGACTCGCTTTAACGAAGATTTGATCCGGCGACAGGCCGCCCGTAGGATTCCCGATCCAGAGGCTCTCCTGCCTGGAAGGGCGCGCCGCGCCAATCCGCCGCGGTCATCTGCGCGGCGCGGAGACTGTGCGCGAGAACTCCCCCGGCTCGAAGCCGGCGCGGGGCGACCCCTCCCTTGATCGCCCGGGCGATTGCCGCCGGGTCGAGCCGGCGAAATGTCCCCTTAGCAGCGCGCCGATGCTACGCGGGACGCAACAAACGGCAACATTGCGGGACTGGGTGTCGAACGACGGACGGGTGCCGTTTTCCCAAGAGCCCATGGCCAGTGCAGCCTGTCGGCCCACAGCAGCAGATGGCAGTTACGACTGGCGACATGGATGTGACCGCGCCGCCGGCGCTTCATCTTCAGCGAAACCGGCCGGCAAAGGCCCGCCCGGATCCAGGGTATCAGCCAGCGGGCGATGACGATCGCTCTGCAGACGAGAAAGTTACTCTAAACCATGGATGAGGGAGGTCCTTTGTCTAGGCTAAGTGAGGCGGTGCTATCTGCTCCAGCGCAGCCTTGGCAACGTGCAAGCGCTATCAATGGGGACCAATTTTCCTCGGGCATGAGGTCCGGTTTGGGGAGCCATCGCGGGGACGGGGGGCGTCCGGTTTGGAGCGCTCAGATGAGTTCTGAACGGCAGCAGTGGGGACGAACCGGTCGTTCGGATGCGCCGGCCTCGTTGCTCGACCAAGCCATGTGCAGTTCGGCCCGGATGCTGTCTGAGCTATCCGCCACTTCGCCGAGAGAGCGGAACGCCTCCTAGATCGGCCGCATTGCTTTGCTAGCGACACAGCGATTGTGGGGCCGCATGTCGACACGTCGATATCTCGTCGTCCCACACACCTTGGACCGGTGGGCCGTACAACTCGGCCGGACGCACATCGAGAGCTTTTACCGGGTGGAGGTCGCGGTGGCTTTCGCCCAGCGCTGCGCAAGCGCCGCGGATGGCGACTCGAACGTCCTGTTGCAGACCCCGGCTGGAGCGATCTCCGCGGTCGCAACATATTGTGGATAAAGTCGATCTTTGACCGCATATATAGCATTTTATGAATCGACTCGACTTCGGTAAAGTTTGTTCTATCTTTGTTCCTGTCCGGCGACGGGGTGAGCATGGATGGAATCAAAGGATGTGTGCTCGCGCACTTTTGCCCTGAGATGCCCCGGAGGGCATCCAGATCGGAGGCGCGGTCTCGTTGCCGGCAATGGCTCCGGCCAGGATTCTGACCTCCGCTCACGCTCGCCTCGGGTCCACAATTCACCCGCACTAGCGTTTCGGCGCCGCGGATTCCGTAGTCCTGAGCCTATCGAGATGGGCATGAAACCGTCCGCCGCGCTTCCGGTCGTCAAAGAGCTTCGTGAGCGCATCCAGCGGATTGAAGGTTCGGCAGCTCGTCGCCGCGCTGTCTTGCCGTTCGGGGTCCCGACGATCGACCAGCACCTGCCCGGTGGCGGCCTGGCCCTTGGCGCGCTGCACGAGATTGCAGGCGGTGGCCATGGCGCGCTCGATGGGGCGGCAGTGGCGCTATTCGCTGCCGGCATCGCTGCCCGCACACGTGGCCGCGTCCTGTGGTGCGTGACCCGTCAGGACCTATTCG